>CAYTWS010000266.1:0-3407 GCA_964442145.1 uncultured Ectothiorhodospiraceae bacterium
CGATGCCGACGTCGCAGTAGCCGTGATAGACGATGTCGTTGCCGTCGATCGAGGCATTGATGTCGGGGAAGCGCTTGAGCGCCTCCGCCGCGGCGGTCACGAAAAAGCCCATCATGCCGAGCTTGATGCCGTGGGCCTTCTCGAAGCGCTCCTTGTAGCGTGCGCGCAGGTCCATGATCGGCTTCATGTTGACCTCGTTGAACGTGGTCAGCATGGCCGTATCCTGCTTGACCTGGAGCAAGCGCTCGGCGATCCGCGCGCGCAGCCGGGTCATCGGCACGCGCTTCTCGGGGCGCTCGCCCGGGCCATGGGGCACTCCGGCCTTGTCGGCGATGTCCTCGGCCGAAGCCTTCGATGGCTCACCGGCCGAGGGCTGCTCGCTCTGCTGCGGGGCAGCGGCGGGCTCGCCCGTCTTTTCGCCGGGGCCTTGCGCGGCGGGTGCCTCTTTCTGCTGCCCTTCCAAATGGGCCAGTACGTCCTGCTTGGTCAGTCGCTCCTGTTGCCCGCTGCCGGCGATTCGGCGCGGGTCGAGGTCGTGCTCGGCGACGAGCTTGCGCGCCGCCGGGCCCATTTTGGGGGCCTCACCCGTCGCGCTGTCGTCACCGGCACCCGTGCCCTGCGCGGCCGCCACGTCGCTTTCGCCTTGTTGCTCGGTGCTCGCGCCACTGGCCGCGGTGCTCGCTGCCTCTGCGCCCTCGGCGACCCGGCCTAGCACGGTGTCGGCCGTAACGGAGGCGCCCTCGTCGTGGAGGACTTCCTCGAGGACACCGTCGGCCGGCGCCGGTACCTCGAGCACGACCTTGTCGGTCTCGAGCTCGACGAGCACCTCGTCGCGCTTGACATGGTCGCCTTGATTCTTGGTCCACCGGGCCACCGTGGCGTCCGATACGGATTCGGGTTACTGGGGGACCGTGATGTCGGTGCTCATGCTGCGTATCCCTTTGGCGGTACGAGCGGGCGCTGGCTCTCGGCCCGTGGCCTCGGAGCCAGCCGCGCGCGCGGCTGTGGTTCGATTTGTTCGGTCGTGCCCGGCGCTTTGGGCCCACCGGGCGGGCTCCACGCTACTGGGCCGGGACGTGCGTCACTGCTCGGGCTCGAGATCGAGCGCTTGCGCGACCAGGGCGTTCTGTTGCTTGACGTGGCGACTGTAGTAGCCCACCGCGGGCGCCGGCGACGCGGGCCGCCCGGCGTAGCTCAAACCGTTTTGCTCGCCGATCACCCGCTCGAGCCGGTGTTTGATGTTGTACCAAGCGCCCTGGTTGCGCGGCTCCTCCTGACACCAGATGTATTCGCGCACGTTGGGGAAGCGCTGGATGACCTCCTTGAGCACGTCGTACGGGAACGGATAGAGCTGCTCGATGCGTACGATCGCAATGTCGTCGATCTCGTGCTCGCGACGCTTGGCGAGCAGATCGTAGAACACCTTGCCCGCGCACATGACGACGCGGCGCACCTTGCCGCGATCGATGTCGTCGATCTCGTCGATGACCGTCTGGAACGCGCCGTCGGAGAGATCCTCCAGGGCCGACGTCGCCATCTTGTGGCGCAGTAGGCTCTTGGGTGTCATGACGATCAGCGGCTTGCGGTAGGGCCGGATGGTCTGGCGCCGTATCATGTGGAAGGCTTGGGCCGGTGTGGTGGGTATGCACACCTGCATATTGTAGTCGCCCGGGCGCTGCTCGGCGCACTGCTGCAGGAAACGCTCGAGCCGGGCCGAGGAGTGCTCTGGCCCTTGGCCCTCTTGGCCGTGCGGCAGGAATAGCGTCAGCCCGCACAGACGGCCCCACTTGGCCTCGCCCGAGGTGATGAACTGGTCGATGACGACCTGGGCGCCGTTGACGAAGTCGCCGAACTGTGCCTCCCAGATGACCAGGGTATACGGATCGGCGGTCGTGTAGCCGTATTCGAACGCCAGTACCGCCTCCTCGGACAACAGCGAGTCGATGATCAGGAAGTTCGCCTGGTCCTCGGCGACGTTGCGCAATGGCACGTAATTGCTGCCGTCGGCCTGGTTGTGCAGCACGGCGTGGCGGTGGAAGAACGTGCCCCGGCCCGAGTCCTGGCCCGACAGGCGCACCCCATAGCCTTCGGTGACGAGCGCGGCGTAGGCCATGGTCTCGGCGAAGCCCCAGTCGATGGGCAGCGCACCCGCGGCCATCTTGCGCCGATCGTCCATGATCTTGGCGACGCGTTTGTGCAGCTCGAAGCCCTCGGGCACCTGCTCGAGCCGCGCCCACAGCTCGCGCAAGCGCTCGGCGGAGACGGTGGTGTCGAAGGGCTCGTCCCACTGGCGCCCGATGAACGGGCTCCAGTCCACGGTGAGCTCGTTGACGAAGTCTTCGTCGGTGATGATCTTCGGTGTGACCGTGTCACCCGCATCCATGTGCTCGCGGTATTCCTGGACCATCTCTTCCGCTTCCTGCTCACTGACCAGACCCGCCTCGATCAGTTGGCGCGCATATTTCTGACGCGTGGTGGGCAGGTTGCGGATCTTTTGGTACATCATGGGCTGGGTCGCCGCGGGCTCGTCGGCCTCGTTGTGGCCGTGGCGGCGATAGCAGACCATGTCGACGACGACGTCCTTGTGGAACTGGTTGCGATAGTCCAGCGCGATCTGTGTGACGAACAGGACGGCCTCGGGGTCGTCGCCGTTGACGTGGAAGATGGGCGCGTTGATCATCTTCGCCACATCCGTGCAGTACAGCGACGAGCGGGTGTCGAGCTTGTTCGACGTGGTGAAGCCGATCTGGTTGTTGACGACCAGATGTACCGTGCCGCGCGTGGAGTAGCCGCGCGACTGGGATAGATTCAAGGTCTCCTGGACGACGCCTTGGCCCGCCATGGCGGCGTCGCCGTGGATGAGTACGGGCAGCACAACCTTGCCGCCCCGATCGTCGTGGCGATCCTGGCGCGAGCGCGCTGAGCCCTCGATCACGGGATCGACGATCTCGAGGTGCGACGGATTGAAGCCCAGTGCGAGGTGCACTGGTCCCTGGTTCGTCATATAGTCGGATGAGAAGCCCTGGTGGTACTTCACGTCACCCGCGGCGAGCGTGTCGTCCTCGTGGCCCTCGAACTCCTCGAATAGATCCGCCGGCTTCTTGCCGAGGATGTTGACCAGGACATTCAGACGCCCGCGGTGGGCCATGCCCATCACGATCTCCTTGGCCCCCTGGTCGCCCGCGCGCTCGACGATCTCGTTGAGCATCGGGATCAGGGATTCGCCGCCCTCGAGCGAGAAACGCTTCTGGCCCACGTACTTGGCGTGCATGTAGCGCTCGATGGTCTCGGCACCGGTGATGCGCTGGAGCAGCCAGCGCCGCCGCTCGGTCGAGAAATGGGGCTGGCCGTGAGGCTTCTCCAGGCGCATCTGGAGCCAGCGCTTCTCGCTGGTGTCGGCGATGTGC
>CAYTWS010000267.1:0-3392 GCA_964442145.1 uncultured Ectothiorhodospiraceae bacterium
TGCGCGCGCAGCGCCGCTATCGTGCGGCACGCCGGGCGCTCGGCGACGGTGAGCTCGCCAGGGCGCGCACCGAGCTGCGTGCCGCGCTCGAGGCCGACCCCGATCTGCATCCCGCGCGCGAGCTGCTGGTAACCCTGTTGCGCCGCGCCAATGCGGGCGAGGCGGCACGCGACGTGCTTGCCCAAGGGCTGCAGCGGGCACCCCAGCGGCGTGCCTACGCCGAGCCCATGGCCCGCCTGCTCCTGGAAGCCGGCGAGCTCGAGCGCGCCGCCGAGGTCCTCGACGGGCCGGCGCCGGGCGGTGGCGGCGAGCCCAGCTACCACGCCCTGCGGGCGGCCGTGGCCCAGCGCCTCGACCGCCACGAGCAGGCAATCGACGCCTACACGCGGGCATTGGAGGGCGACACCGGGCGCGGGCGATGGTGGCTCGGGCTGGGGATCTCGCTGGCGGCGACGGACCACCCGAACGAGGCCCGCTCGGCGTTCCGCGAGGCCCGCGCGACGGGCGATCTGAGTGAACGCCTGGACCGCTGGGCGCAACAACGGATCGAGGCGTTGGCCTCATCCGCCCGGGAGTGACGCGATGGCAGCACGCAAGAAGGTCCGCCTCGGTGAGCTGCTCGTGCGCGACGGCCTGATCACCGAGGATCAGCTCAAGACGGCGCTCGCCGAGCAAAAGCGCCGCGGCCGGCGCTTGGGCAACACCTTGATCGAGCTCGGTTATGCCAGCGAGGACGAGGTGCTGAACTCGCTGGCGCGCCAGCTCGAGATCAAGCGGGTCGATCTCGGCCGCTACGAGTTCGATCCGGAGAAGGTCAAGCTCCTGCCCGAGACGCTCGCACGCCGCTTCCGCGCGATCGTGCTCGACGACGACGGCCAGTCCCTGCTCGTCGGCATGGCCGATCCCACCGACATCTTCGCCTATGACGAGCTCTCGCGCCACTTGAAGCGTCCCCTCCGCCAGGCGGTGGTCAGCGAGAACGAGCTCATCCGCATGATCGACCGCGTCTACCGGCGCACCGCCGAGATCAGCAATCTCGCGGAGGAGCTGGGCCAGGAGCTCTCCGAGAGCGACTACGACGTCGAGCGCCTGAGCGAGACCGAGGAGACCGCCGACGTCCCGGTCGCCCGCCTGCTCAAATCCATCTTCGAGGACGCCGTGCAGGTCGGCGCCTCCGACATCCACCTCGAGCCCGACGAGAGCCTGCTGCGCATCCGCCAGCGCGTCGACGGCGTGCTCCAAGAGCAGGAGATGAAGGAGAAGCGGATCGCGCCCGCGGTGGTGCTGCGCTTGAAGCTGATGGCCGGCCTCGACATCTCGGAGAAGCGCATGCCGCAGGACGGGCGCTTCAACATCCGGGTGAAGAGCCGCTCGATCGATGTCCGGTTGTCGACGATGCCGATCCAGCACGGCGAGTCCGTGGTCATGCGTTTGCTCGACCAAACGGGCCAGCTGTTGAAGCTGGAAAAGCTGGGCATGCCCAAGACCATCGTCGAGCGCTTCCGCCGGAGCGTGCACCACCCCTACGGCATGGTCCTGGTCACGGGGCCGACCGGCTCCGGTAAGACGACCACGCTCTACGCCGCCTTGTCCGAGCTCAACGACGCCGAGAAGAAGATCATCACGGCCGAGGATCCGGTCGAGTACCGCTTGCCGCGCGTGAACCAGGTCCAGGTCCAACCCAAGATCGGCCTCGACTTCGCCCGCGTGCTGCGCTCGGCGCTGCGCCAGGACCCCGATGTCATGCTCATCGGCGAGATGCGCGACGCCGAGACGGTCGAGATCGGGCTGCGTGCGGCCCTGACGGGCCACATGGTGCTGTCGACCCTGCACACCAACGATGCCCTGGGCACGGTGGACCGCCTGGTCGACATGGGCGCGCCGGGCTATCTGCTCGCCTCCACCCTGCGCGCCGTCATGGGCCAGCGCTTGCTGCGCCGTGTGTGCACGAGCTGCCGCACCGAGCACACCCTCGACGACGCCCAAAAGGCGTGGCTGATGAGCGTCGTGTGCGAGGACACGGCGGCGCGCATGCGCTTCCAGTACGGCGCCGGGTGCGGGCACTGCAACCGCACCGGCTACCAGGGCCGCATCGGCATCTATGAGCTGCTCGAGCTCAGCCAGGAGATGCGCAACGCCCTGCGCAGCACCGATATGGGCCGCTTCGCCGAGCTCGGGCGCAAGAGCAACGGCTACAAGCCGCTGGTCGCCAGCGCCCTCGAGCTCGCCGCGCTAGGGGTGACCACGCTCGCCGAGGCCGAGCGCGTCGCCGGCGAGGTCGAGCAGCCCATGGACACCGGGGCGATCGACTCGCGCGTGTTGACCCAGGCCCCGGATGGAGCCGCCCAAAGTGCCTCGGTTTGACTACAGCGGCCGCGACCGCGACGGCGCTCGGGTAACGGGGGCCGTCGAGGCGAGCTCGCTGGACGCGGCCGTGGGCCAGCTCTTCGACCAGGGCATCACCCCGCTCGAGGTCGACGAGCGCGCCGAGTCGGCGACCGGCCAAAGCCTCAAACGCCGCCTCGGCCTCGACCAGCCCAAGCGCGACGAGATCATCCTGTTCACGCGCCAGATGTACGCCCTGGCGCGCTCGGGTGTGCCGTTGATCCGGGGGCTTACCCAGCTCGCCGAGTCCATGCGCAACCCCGTGCTCGCCGAGACCATCGAGGCCGTGATCGCCGACCTCGAGTCGGGGCGCGAGCTCGCCGGGGCGCTGGCGCGCCACCCGCACATCTTTCGCTCGCTCTATGTCGCGATCGTGCGCGTCGGCGAGCAATCGGGGCGGTTAGAGGAGGCCTTCGGGCGCATCTACCAGTACCTCGAGAGCGAGCAGGAGACCATCCGCCAGATCAAGACGGCGACGCGCTATCCCATCATCGTCCTGGGCGTGATGGTCATCGCCGTGTTCATCCTGATGATCTTCGTCATCCCCGTATTCGTCGACCTGTTCGACCAATTCGATGCCGAGCTGCCGCTACCCACACGCCTGCTGATCGCGACATCGGATTTCTTCGTGAACTATTGGTGGCTCGTGCTCGGCATCGCGGTGGCGGCGGCGCTGAGCTTTCGCGCCTGGGTGCGCACCGACGAGGGCGCACACACCTGGGATCGTTACAAGCTGCGTTTCCCGATCATCGGCGATATCCTGCTGCGCGGGGCGCTGGCGCGCTTCGCGCGCGCGTTCTCGATGGCCTATCGCTCGGGCGTGCCCATTCTCGAGGCGCTCAATGTGGTCGCCCAGGCCGTCGACAACGTCTACATCTCGCGCAAAGTGACGAGCATGCGCGAGGGCATCGAGCGCGGCGAGTCGCTGTCGCGCGTCGCCGATCGCGCCGCCGTGTTCACCCCGTTGGTGATCCAGATGCTCGCGGTGGGCGAGGAGACCGGGCGTA
>CAYTWS010000268.1:0-3378 GCA_964442145.1 uncultured Ectothiorhodospiraceae bacterium
CACACGGGCCGACACGATCGTATACATCGCCAACGCAAAGCAGGCGATCAGCGATCTGCGCAACGCGCCCAGGGCCGATCGAACCGCATTCGCTGTCTTGATACTGCTGAAGCGACGCACATAGCGGTACACTCGATGCTGTATGGAGATCACGGATTCCTCCCGGGAGGATTTACCGGTCTCCGTCCATGCTTCTTGTTCCAATGCGTAAGGTTGGATCCGACTTCTCGGAGGGAGACCCCTCGTCCATCCCAATCCGAAAGTCCGACCTGACCCCGGTTATCTCACCGCCATGGCCGAGCATCCGGACGAATACCGCTGATCCAACCTTCGCGCCAACCCCTGGGGTGACCCTTACCCGGCATTATCCGCGCGTATTCGGGTAGAGTAGAGAGCAAGTCACAATGAATGAGGTCAGGCCCACACTCTTTCGAACACTGCACCCCAGGCCGCAAGATTGTGGCGTCCCGTCACCCCGTGCACTCGCGTTCGGGCTCGGGACGGAGCCAGGTACAGCACCTAGCCGCTACCCGCCCACTAGCCGGGCCCCGCTAGTTGCCGACCGATATACATCATGACGAGCGAATTCGCGTCCAACGGGCTGCCCCGGGGCGAACCCGTGCCGACGCGGGAGCCGATGCCGGCGCCAACCGAGACGCCCCTAGTGGGCGCCGAGGTGGGTCTTCGAACGCTCGAACCGGCGACGGATGCGCCAACCCTATTCAACGCCTCTCACGGGGACGCGGCAACCGAGGCCCTGTGGACTTACATGCCGTACGGCCCCTTCGCCGACGTCGAGGCGATGCAGGCCTGGCTCGCCGACTGCGCCGCGGGCTGCGATCCCGCTTTCCGTGCCGTGGTGGAGCGCGGCACCGATCGGCCCGTTGGCATGGCGGCGTGGCTCAATATCGAGCCGGCGCACCATCGCCTCGAGCTCGGCCACATCTGGTACGCACCCCGGGTGCAGCGCGGGAGCGTCAACACCGAGACGATTCGATTGATGCTGGGCAAGGCGTTCGACCGCTTGGCGGCGCGGCGCGTGGAGTGGAAGTGCGATGCGCTCAATGCGCGCTCGCGTGCCGCGGCCTCGAGGCTCGGCTTCCGCTTCGAGGGCGTCTTCCGCCAGCACATGATCGTCAAGGGGCGCAACCGTGATACCGCATGGTACGCGCTCGTCGATCGCGACTGGCCTGCGGTACGCGCGAACATGGACCGCTGGCTCGACGGGGACGAGACCGGTGTGTCACTCACGGCCCTGAACGCGCCGCTAGTCGCCGGATTCCACGATCCGGGCGACCCAACGAAAGCTTGACCCGGCCCGAGGGCGGCATCCTACGGGCGGATCGCCGCGTCGCCCTGGCAATACTCGTAAAAGGCGCTCGCATCTCCTATGCTCCGCCCACCGCGACGGCGCTAGAGGATGGCTACTATGGTCGAATCGGCACCACCGCGCGAGGTCGCACGTATCTGGCGCTACCCGGTGAAATCGATGCTGGGCACGACCGCCGATTCGATCGCGGTCTCGGCCACGGGCGTGGCGGGCGATCGGCGCTATGCGATCCGCGAGGCATCGGGGCGCATGGGCAGCGGCAAGAACACCCGCCGCCACCGCAAGATCGACGGTCTGTTCGGCTTCCACGCGCGCTACGAGCGCGAGCGCGCCTGGATCACGCTGCCCGACGGGCGCGAGATCGCCGCCGACGCCGACGATGCCGGCGCGATCCTCTCCGCGGTACTCGGCGAGCCGGTCACCCTGGAGCGCGAGGACGGCGCCACCCACTTCGACGACAGCCCGCTGCACCTGCTGACCACCGCATCGCTGGCATGGCTGGACCGGACCCTGCCGGAGGCCCGGACGGACGAGCGCCGCTTCCGGCCCAACCTCGTGCTCGACGCGCCCGGTGCCGACCCGGTCGAGCAGAGCTGGATCGGCCGACGGCTGCGCGTCGGCGGCGAGGTCGAGCTCGAGATCACGGGCCCCACCCGACGCTGCGGCATGGTCGCCTTCGGCCAGGACGACCTGCCGCACGAGCCCAGCGTGCTACGCCACATCACCGACCATGCCGACCTGCTGTTCGGCGTCTACGCCTGCGTCATCCGGCCCGGGACAGTGCGCATGGGGGATGCAGTGACCCTCGAGCATACGCCCGGGTGAGGCGACGCCCTCGGGACGAACGGGGCTGGAGCCGGTTCGCTCCCCAGCGCCAGCGCGATCAGGCCTGAGACACGCGGCGCTGCCCACCGACGGACTCCTCCCGGAGCAGCCCTAGGGATATCGCGAAGCGGCTCGGCGGATTGCAGCCCCCGCGCCATCACGCGCCCGCCCCGGACCAGGGCGACGGCACGGTGGCCGCGCCGGCGGGCGGCGGCCTTGCCTTCGCCCCTGACGCGGACCGCCGTGGCGTGCGCGTCGATCCCGCCCTCGCCCGAGACGCTCCGCGTCGCCCCCGCCCCTGGCGCGAGCCCCATAAGACCATGGCTACCCGGCTGCCCCCGGAACGCGCGAAGGCGCCAACGCCGCGGCGAGCCGCGTAGCGGGACCAGACCGTGCGCGGTTCACAGCCGGGGCAAGTCGCTCCAGCCGCTGGGTAGGGCCGCCGCCATTAGTGGGGCTTGGCCTGAGGCCCGACACTCGTTGTTTGTCACGATCAGCCGGTCCACGGACCCTCTCGCGAGATCACCGAGGGCGAGCGGGTATCCCCGCCGGAGGAACAACGATGCGACCTTATGCAGTGACCGCGGCCGCGCTGGCCGGATTCATCGCGTGGACGACCCAGGGCGGGGCGCGTGCGGCGGAGGACGGTGCGACGATGCGGGTCGCGATCGGTGAGTGGCCACCGTTCGTATCGCGCGACCTGGAGCATTACGGGCTGGCGGCGCGGATCGTCACCGAGGCGTTCGAGCGCGTCGGTCACGATGTGGCGTATCGCTTTTATCCTTGGAAGCGTGCCTACCTCGAGACCGTTCAGGGCGACCAACACGCGACCGCCATCTGGACGCGAACACCGGATCGCGAGGGCGAGGTTTGGTTCAGCGAGCCCGTCCTCACGGCCCAGAAGGTATTCTTCCATCGCGCAGACAGCGACTTCGACTGGCGCCGTATCGAGGATCTCGAGGATTATACGCTGGGGGCGACCCGCGGCTACGGCTACGGCGAATCGTTCGACCGTGCGGCGAAAAACGGCCGCCTCGACATCGAGTACGTCGACTCCGACAAGCAAAACTTCAAGAAGCTTCTCCGCGGCCGCATCGATGCGTTCCCGATCACCCGTGCCGTGGGCTATTCGATCCTCAACAAGGAGGTCTCGGAGGCCGAGGCCGAGCGCTTCGAAGCGCATCCACGACCGGTCCCGGAGCCGGTGTTCCATCTGCTGTTCT
>CAYTWS010000269.1:0-3367 GCA_964442145.1 uncultured Ectothiorhodospiraceae bacterium
AGATGATGACGCTGCACTCGGCCAAGGGCCTGGAGTTCCCGCTGGTGTTCCTGGTGGGGCTCGAGGAAGGGCTGTTCCCGCACCAGCGCTCGCTGGAGGAGCCGGGCCGGCTCGAGGAGGAGCGCCGGCTCGCCTATGTCGGGGTCACGCGCGCCCAGCAGCGGCTGTTTCTGAGTTCGGCCGAGCAGCGCCGCCTCTACGGCCGCGACGTCTTCGGCGTGCCGTCGCGCTTCGTGGGCGAGCTACCGGGTGACTGCGTCGAGGAGGTGCGAGCGCGCGTGCGCGCCCAGCCCGCGCGGGCTGCCCCGGGCCAGGCCGGTGACGCGCCGCCCGAGGGTGTCCCCGCCATGGGCCAGCGCGTGCGCCACCCGAAGTTCGGCGAGGGCACCGTGCTCGACTACGAGGGCGGCGGCTCGCATGCGCGGGTCCACGTCAATTTCGCCGATGTCGGCAGCAAGTGGCTCGTGCTCGCCTACGCCCGCCTGGAGATGCTGCCCTCGTAGGCCCGATCCCCTCGGTGCCGGTGCTTTATGGGGTGGGCTGTCTCGCACGATCACGAATGCTCGCCAAGGCGCCAACAACGCCAAGCTCGCGTGTCGAAAATCGGTGTAGCGCCCAGGCAACCCGATCTGCGTGGTGGCGAGCAACGATCGTTTCCGCAACTCGTTACTCAAGGTGATCTTGGCGTGCCTGGCGTCTTGGCGAGCGGCCATGAAGGCGGAGCTTGAGCCGACGGTGCCGGCTCATACCGACGTCCGATCTAGACGGGTCCACGCTTGAGCGCTTGCCGTGCTTGGCGCCTTGGCGAGCGTCCATCCGACGGTCGGGAATGATGCGGGCTGGTTGTGATCGGTGCGGCGGATCGCCCGAGCGTTTCGGCGTGCCCTAGAAGCCAAAGCCCAGTGCGATCCAGGCCGAGTCGGCAAGCCCATCGCGGACGCCGCCGATGTGATCAAGTCCCGTCGCGATCGGGCAGGCGCTTGTCGATCTCGCGCCGCAGGCGCTCATAGAGGATGGCCCCCTTGAACGCCTTGTCGCCGACAATCACCGATGGCGTCTGCTGCACGCCCAGCTCTTGGCCAAGGCGTTGGCTCTGATTGACGGCCTCGAGGGTCTCCCCGCTGTCCACGCATGTCGCCAGCGCCTGTGTGTCGATCCCGATCTCCCCGGCGTAGGCACGGAATCGCGCGACCGGATCGCTGGTATTGGTCCAATCCGACTGGCGCTCGTACAGTAGCTCGTGCATCGGCCAGTAGTGCCCTTGGCGTCCGGCGCAGCGTGCCGCCTGCGCGGCCACGACCGCGTGCTCGTGGACATTGCGCAAGGGGAAATCGAAGAATACGTAGCGGACCTCGCCCGATTCGACGTAATCCGCGATCAATCGTTGGACCGTCGAGTAGAAGTCGCCGCACGCAGGGCATTGGTAATCCGCGAATTCGCGCACGACCACCGGTGCCTCTTCGCTGCCCCGGCTGACGCCAAGCCGGTCGTACTGGGCCGGGAATTGCCATGAGCCGTCATCTCCCGAGCGGGTTGCCGATTGCTCCGAAGAGGCATTGGCTTGCGTGGTCGAGCTGGCGCTCGCCGACTGATTCGCCGGGTCCGCGCTCTCCGACTTGCTAGCGGCACTGACAGTGGGCCCGGGCGTCGATGTCAGTGTCCAAAACAAAGCCCCAATGGCGACCACGATCACCCCGGGGACGACGACTGCGACCAAGCGCCCCCGATCGGATAGGCTCGATTTGCCAGCGGCGGCGCTGGTGCGCCTCTTTCGTTGCATGGTTGCCTCACTTAGCCGACGCCGACACCAACCAGCTCGACGCAATCGCTCGTCGCGTCGCCGTCTGGCGCTCCCAGAGGGATCGGCTCGATCACGCTAGAATGTCACACCTACGGTGATCCAGGTGGAGTCGGCGAGTTTGTCGCTGTCGTCGAACTCGCCAGCGGTCGCCTCGATGCGCAGGTTGCCCGTGGTGAAGCCCAGGCCGAAGCTCGTGCGGATCTGGTTGGCCGTGGTCTCGCGGCCGCCGTCGATGTCGATCTCGTTGCGCGCGATGCCGTACTCACCCACCAGATAGAAGCGCCCGCGGGTACGCGCGGTGATGTAGGCGCCGTAAGTGGTGAAACCGAACGACTGTCCACCCGGGGCTTTGCCCTGGTCGATGTCGGTGCCCGCCTCCAGCGCGATCCGCCCCCTCAGGCCATAGAAGCCGAATGGGCGCCCGCTGGTGCGCACGCCGCCCACGGTCGCCGGCTCGACGCCGCTGCGATCGGGCTCGATCTGGGCGGCGAAGGCCGTGAAGGTCTCGGCTCGGGCGGCGGCCGGGGTCAAGGCCGCGCACGCCGCGAGCACGGGCGTGAGCCAGATAGCCAGCGGGCGCATCCGCGCCTCCTTGATCGCTGCGGTCATTGCGAGCCGGCCGCACCCGCCGGCGCTCGAGCGAGCGCCGCGAGCGGGCCCATGACGGGCGCCTCGGCCCGGCGCGCGAGCAGCACGCGGCGGTACTCGTCCGGGTCCTTCACGTGCGGGACCTCGGCCGGGCGCGGGTAGTGCAGATCGAGCAGGCGCGACAGCCAGAAGCGTAGCGCCCCGGCGCGCAGCATGGTCGACCAGTGGCGCGCCTCGTCCACGGTGAACGGCCGCAGGGCGTGGTAGGCCTCCAGCAGGGCGCGCGTGCGCTCGGGGTCGAGGCGGCCGGCGGCGTCGCCGCACCAGTCGTTGACCGCGACCGCCACGTCGTAGAGCAGGCAATCGTCGCAGGCGTAGTTGAAGTCGATCATGCCGGCCAGACGGTCGCCCTCGAAGCGCACGTTGTCGCGGAACAGATCCGCGTGAATGGTCCCGCTCGGTAGCTCCACGCCGCGCTGGCGGCGCTGGTGCTCGCACTCGGCGTCGAGCACGGCGCGATCGTCGGCGTCGAGCAGGTCGCGCAGCTTGCGTGCCGTCGCCAGCCACCAGCGCGGGCCGCGCTCGTTGGCGTGGCGGCGATCGAACGACGCCGCGGCGACGTGCATCTGGGCCATGGCCCGCCCCACGGCCGCGCAGTGACTGGGCTCGGGGGCGGTCAGCGTCCGCCCGGGCAAGCGCTCGATCAACGCGGTGGGCTTGCCGTGCAGGGTCTGCAGGAAGCCCCCCTCGTCGTCGGCGATGGGCGCGGCACAAGGCACGCCTTGGGCCGCCAGGTGCGCCGTGAGGTAGAGGAAGTAAGGGACCTCCTCGGGCGGATGCTTCTCGAAGACCGTCACCACGTAGGTATCGACGGTCGTGGTCACGAAGAACGTCCGCGGGTCGCCCTCGGCCGCCCGCCGGTGGACGTACGGTTCGACGCGGTCGACGAACTCCCGGAGGGCCTTCTTCGAGACCGTC
>CAYTWS010000270.1:0-3346 GCA_964442145.1 uncultured Ectothiorhodospiraceae bacterium
AACCCCTTACTCCCTTAGCAGGGGAGCGCCTTCGACCGCTCGGCCATCTCTCCGGGATCGGGATCGTTCGGTTGTTACGATACCCCACCAACGGCGCGCTCGCTGCTCGCGCCGCTGGCGGGTAGCCGGCCTATGCCGACTCGGCGGAACCGTCTTCGTCGTCGTGCTCGCGCTTAATGCGCTGGTAGATCTCTTCGCGGTGCACGGCTACCTCTTTGGGCGCGTTCACCCCGAGACGAACCTGGTTCCCCTTCACTCCCAGGACCGTGACGGTCACCTCGTCGCCGACCATCAGCGTCTCGCCTACGCGGCGTGTCAGGATCAACATGCTGGATACTCCTGTGAGTCTTCACCTCGAAACGGCTGAGCGCACCCACCATGGTGGCCCCTTCCCTGCCGGTCCTATCCTCCGCGCTGGACGAGCTATTGTCAGTTATCGTTATTGGCGCTCTTCCAGCGCGGAGGATTGTCCCATGGGCTCTGCTGGAGCGTCCAGCCCGAACTCGGCGTGCAGTGCCCGCACGCCCAGCTCGAGGTACTTCTCGGCGATGACCACCGAGATCTTGATCTCGGACGTTGAGATCATTTTGATGTTGATCCCCTCGCGATAGAGGGCGTTGAACATCCGGCTGGCGATGCCCGCGTGCGAGCGCATGCCCACGCCCACCAGCGAGAGCTTGACGATGGAGGCGTCGGCGTCGACCTTCTCCGCACCGAGCTCACCGGCCACCCGGCGCACGATGCCCAATGTGGACTCGTAGTCATTGCGGTGCACCGTGAATGTGAAGTCGGCCCCGGCGTGCTCCGCGACGTTCTGGACGATCATGTCGACCTCGATATTGGCGTCGGAGACCGCGCCCAGGATGTGATAGGCGACGCCCGGCTGGTCGGGCACGCCCGACACCGTGATCTGGGCCTCGTCGCGGCTGAACGCGATACCGGAGATCAGCGCATCTTCCATCGGTGGCTCCTCGTAGGTGATCAGCGTCCCCTCGCCCTCGCCCCACGTACATAGCACGCGCAAGGGGACGTTGTACTTGCCGGCGAATTCGACCGCACGGATCTGCAGTACTTTCGCCCCCAGGCTGGATAGCTCGAGGATCTCCTCGAATGTGATCTGGCGCAGCCGGCGCGCCTGGGGCACCACACGTGGATCGGTCGTGTAGACACCGTCGACGTCGGTGTAGATCTGGCATTCGTCGGCCTCGAGCGCCGCCGCCAACGCGACCGCCGACGTATCCGAGCCCCCGCGGCCGAGCGTGGTGATGTTGCCGTCCGCGTCGATACCTTGGAAGCCCGCCACGACCGCGACGCGACCCGCCTCCAGATCGGCCGCGATGGGCTCGCGGTCGACACTGTCAATCCGGGCCTTGCCGAAGGCACCGTCCGTTCGCACGGCCACTTGCGCGCCCGTGTATGAGCGCGCCGGGCATCCGCGTGCCTCCAGCGCCATCGACAGCAACGCGATCGTCACCTGCTCGCCCGTGGCCATCAGGACATCCATTTCCCGCCTCGATGGCTCGGCCGCCATACGGTGGCCCAAATCGATCAGGCGGTTGGTCTCGCCGCTCATGGCGGACACCACCACCACGACGTCATGGCCGGCGTCGCGGGTGCGCTTAACGCGATCGGCGACGAAATCGATACGGTCGGGATCGGCAACCGACGATCCGCCGAACTTTTGCACCAGTAGGCTCATATGGGCTCAATCAATCCAATGGGCTGGAGCTCAAGGGACGAGGTCAGTGCAGTGCGTCGCGGATCCAGTCGGCGACGCCCGCCAGGGCATCGTCGAGCCGGTCCGGGCGATCGCCACCCGCTTGGGCCATATCGGGGCGGCCGCCGCCGCGGCCGCCGACCTGGCTCGCGACGAAATTGACCAGCTCGCCCGCGTTGACGCGCTCGGTCTCGGCCTTGGTTACGCCGGCGGCGAGCTGGACCTTGCCGTCATTGACTGTGCCGATGACGACAGCCGCCCGGCCGAGCTTGTTCTTCAGCCGGTCGACGGTCTCGCGCAACGTCTTGGCATCGCCACCATCCAACCGCGCGGCGAGGACTTGCAGGCCGTCGATCTCGACGGCTTGCTCGGCGAGATCGCCGCCCGCCGATGCCGCCAGGCGGGCCTTGGCCTGCTCGAGCTCCTTCTCGAGCCGGCGCGCGCGCCCGGCCAATTGGCCGGCGCGCTGCTCGACGTCGTCGCCCGAGGCACCGACGGTGTCGCCGATGCGCCTGAGCCGCGCTTCCTGTTCCTGGACCCATTCGACCGCACGTGCCCCGGTGACGGCCTCGATACGGCGCGTGCCCGCCGCCACGCCGGTCTCAGTGACGATCTTGCAGAAGCCGATATCGCCGGTGCGCCCGACGTGTGTACCGCCGCACAGCTCGAGCGAATGCGGCCCGAGCCGCAGCACCCGCACCTCTTCGCCATACTTCTCGCCGAACAGTGCCATCGCGCCCTCGGCCACGGCATCCTCCATCTGCATGTGGCGCACTTCGGTGGGGCTGTTGCGGCGGATCTCGGCGTTGACGAAACGCTCGATCTCGACGAGCTCGTCGTGTGTCACCGGTTCCAGATGGGAGAAATCGAACCGTAGATAGTCCGGATGAACCAGCGATCCCTTTTGATGGACGTGGTTACCCAGGACCCGGCGCAGGGCGGCATGGAGGAGGTGTGTCGCCGAGTGATTGCGCCGGGTCCATTCGCGTCGGTCGCCATCGATTTCGGCGTCCATGACCGTGCCGATCGAGAGCTCGCCCGTTTGCAAGCGTCCGATGTGCGCGGTCGCCCGCCCCTGCTTGCGCGCATCCTCGACGATGAACGTCGTTCCGTCCGCCGTGATCAGGCGCCCGGTATCGCCGACCTGGCCGCCCGACTCGGCGTAGAACGGGGTGTTGTCCAAAAAGACCATGCCGGCCTCGCCCGTGGCCAGGGTCTCGACGGCCTCGCCATCGCGGTAGAGTGCGATCACCCGCCCTTGGGCCGTCTCCCGGTCGTAGCCGTTGAACGTGGTCGCCGTGTCGAGCTCGACTGCGCCTCCGGCCGCACCGGCGAATCGGCTTGCCCGGCGCGAGCGCGCTTGTTGCGTGGCCATGTGCTCGTCGAAGCCCGCCGCCTCGACGGCGAGGCCGTTCTCGCGCGCGATGTCGGCGGTCAGGTCGAACGGGAAACCATAGGTGTCGTAGAGCTTGAAGGCGACGTCGCCCGGGATGGTCGATGCCGAATCCGGGGTTTCGCTGAGCTCCTCCGGGCCGGTAACGCGAAAGTCGGAGCGCGGCGTCAATTGGGCCATCTCTCCTTCGAGCAGCCGCATGCCATTGGCCAGGGAATGCTGGAAGCTGCGCTCTG
>CAYTWS010000271.1:0-3343 GCA_964442145.1 uncultured Ectothiorhodospiraceae bacterium
GAACCAGCGACCTCTGCCGTGTGAAGGCAGCGCTCTCCCGCTGAGCTAACCGCCCAGAGCGCCACAATGCTACGTCGATGCCCGGTGCGATTCAAGCGGGGTCGGCCCGGCGAGGCCGGGTGGCCGGCCGTGCTACGCTCTGGTCGAGGGCGGCGCCCGCCGCGCCGATTCCGTTGGGCGACTGCGACGAGGCCACTATGATCACGACGCTCAAGACGATCCATGTGCTCGCTGCGCTGGTGTCGATCCTGGGATTCGTCGTCCGCGGCTTTTGGGCCTGGCGCCAGCCGCACATGCTGACCAACAAGCTGGTCAAGATCCTGCCCCATGTGATCGATACGGTCCTGCTGCTGGCTGCGATCGGTTTGCTGCTCGCCTACGGTGGCGCCTGGGTCTCGGCGTCGATGGGCTGGCTATCGGCGAAGATCGTGTTGCTGGTCGTCTATATCGTGTTGGGCTTGGTCGCGCTCAAGCCGTGGTACGGCGCCCGAGTCCGTGTGCCCGCGTTCATCGGTGCGGTCGCCGTGTTCGTCTGGATCGTTGCGATCGCGCGGGCGCACGCGTTCGTGCCCTTCGCCGGTTGAGCGCCGCTGGCGCACTGCGCTCGGTGAGGCGTCACCGCGGGGTATCCGGTACGACACGGGAGTGACTCGGGATGCGAGCGGGCTTGTTCCAGCACGACGACTGCCGCCACCACGACATGGGCGCCGGGCACCCGGAACGCCCGGCGCGGTTGAGCGCGATCGCCGATGCCCTGGTCGCGGCCGGCCTCGACGAGTGGCTGGACCACCAGTCGGCTCCCCAGGGGGGCCGCGACGCGCTGCTGCGGGCCCATCCCAGCGACTACGTCGACGACCTGCTGGCGCGCGCGCCGGCGACCGGAACGCTCGCTCTCGATGGCGACACCTTGATGATGCCGCATACCTTGCCGGCCGCCTTGCGGGCCGCCGGTGCCGGGCCCGCGGCCGTCGACGCCGTCTGCGCGGGCAGCCTCGACAGCGCATTCTGCAGCGTGCGCCCGCGGGGCCATCATGCCGAGCGCCGACGCGCCTTGGGCTTTTGCTTTTTCAATAACATCGCGGTGACGGCCCTGCATGCGCTGCATACGCAGGCCATCGAGCGCGTCGCCATATGCGACTTCGATGTCCATCACGGCAACGGCACCGAGGATATCTTCGAGGGCGACCCGAGGGTGCTGCTGTGCTCGACCTTCCAACACCCCTTGTTCCCCGGTTTCTTCGGCCGCGATGTGCCGGGCCAGCGCGTCAACTGCCCACTCGATCCGGGCACGCGCGGCGACGGCTTTCGTGACGCGGTGGGGCGGCAATGGCTGCCCGCGCTCGAGGCGTTCGAGCCCGAGCTCGTGCTGGTCTCGGCCGGCTTCGATGCGCATGAGGCCGACCCCATCGGCGGCCTCGGCCTGGTCGAGGCGGATTTCCACTGGGTGACCGAGCGCCTCGGCGAGATCGCCGATCGCTTCGCCGGCGGCCGCCTCGTGGCATTGCTCGAGGGCGGCTACGATCTGGACGCCTTGGGCCGTAGCGCGGCTGCGCACGTGCGCGGGCTGATGGGGCAGCCGTCGGCGACCGGCTAGGAGGCCGTGCGAAAAACGGGCACCTACTGCGCGCGTTCCCCAGCGGCATCTCGAGGCGATCGCTCGCCGCGGCGACCGCGGGAAGTGTTAACAGGCCCTAGTCCCGCAGGGCACGCGCCATCTCGCCGACGAGCGCGGGGCCGCGATAGATCAGGCCCGTATACACCTGGACCAGCGCCGCCCCTGCGTCGCGCTTGGCGCGCGCGTCGTCGGCGCCCATGATCCCGCCGACACCGACGAGCGGCACGCGGGCGTCGACGGCCTGCGCGAGCTGGCGCAGCACGGTCGTTGAGCGCTGGGCCAGCGGCGCCCCGGAGAGCCCGCCTTGTTCGCCGCCGTGGCGGCAATCGGCCACGCTCGTGTGATCGGCGGTGGTGTTGGTGGCGATGACGCCATCGAGCCCGTGCCCGACGACGCCCTCGGCGATGCGCTCGAGAGCGTGGGTTTCGTTGTCGGGCGCGATCTTGAGCAGCACGGGGACGTGCCGTGTGCTCCCCGATTGCAGCCGTGCCCGCGTCTGCGCCAAGCCGTCGAGCAGGCGCTCGAAGGCCTCGCCCGACTGGAGCTCGCGCAGGCCCGGGGTGTTGGGCGATGACACGTTCACGGTGACATAGTCGGCGACGCCGTGGAGTGTCTCGAGACAGGCGCGGTAGTCGCCGAGGGCGTCGTCGAGCGGCGTCTCCCGGTTCTTGCCGATGTTCGCACCAACGATGCCGCGGAAGCGGCGGCGCTCGAGCCGTTCGGCGGCGTGGCGGGCGCCCTTGTTGTTGAAGCCCATGCGATTGATCAGGGCTTGGCGCTCCGGGATGCGGAACAGGCGCGGGCGCGGATTGCCCGGCTGTGGCCGCGGCGTCACGGTGCCGATCTCGATCGAGCCGAAGCCCAGGCGCCCGAGCGCGTCGATGTGATCGCCGTTCTTGTCCAGGCCCGCCGCCAAGCCTACAGGGTTCGGGAAACGCAAGCCGAATACCCGGCGCGGATCGGGGGCAGGCGCGCGGCCTAGTAGACCGGGGACCCGTGCCGCCACGTCGAGCCCGCGCAGTGCGAGCGCGTGGGCCCACTCCGGGGGCAGCGTCCCAAGCGCCCGCTGCGACAGGCTAGTCACCACGGGGCGTGCCCTGGCGCGGTGCGGGCCGGCCGCGCGCCAGTGGCCCGGGTCGCCCCGGGCGCCGACGGGACGTGGCGATCACGACCAAGACGGGCGCAGGGCCTCGATCAGGCCATTGAGGTCGCGCACGTGGAGGTCGGACTCGGCCTCGACCGCGCTGTACGGTGTCGCGCCGCTGCCGGGCTGGCCGAAGCGGCGCTCGATGCGGGCGGTACGGAGGCCGAAGTCGTGGGCGCTGGCGAGGTCGTGATAGCCGCTCTGGGCGCAATGCAGCACGTGCTCGGCGCTGGTGGCGAGCTTCTCCAGGGTGTAGCGCCATACGGCCGGGTCGGGTTTGTTGACCCCGACCTCGTCGCAGGTCACTTGGGCCCAAAACGGCTGGCCCAGGGTCTCGCTCATGCGCTCCAGCGCCCAGCTATCGGCGTTGGTCACGGCCACGAGCCGGTAATGGCTGCCCAGGGTCCGCAGCCCCGAGACCGCATCGGCGAAGGCGGGCCAGTCGCGGATCGAGTCGCGGAAGTCCAGCAGCGTCGACTCGTCGGCGTCGACCTCCCATTGCGTCGCCAGCCGGTCGAGGATATAGCCGAGCATAGCGGTGAACGGCAAGGTCGGCTACTCGTGCTGCAGCGCCAGCTCGGCCT
>CAYTWS010000272.1:0-3343 GCA_964442145.1 uncultured Ectothiorhodospiraceae bacterium
CCGCGAGCGCAGCCACTATCGACGTCAAGATCCACGACGCGTTCGGCGGCTCGTATCGAACGACCAACATGGCCGAGCGCCTCGGGGCCATCTACGATATCCAGTTCGATCCCGTGCTCGTGCTCACGCTGGGACCGTCGCAAGACGATGCACGGGTCAAGGAGCAAGCCCGGATCGTCAACGACATCGATCCGGACGAGCACGGGGTGCTATTGGCCGTCGGCACCCCGACGCAGCAGACGTATGGCAAAGGCTTCAGCGTCACACCCAACACCGCCGTCGAGCTTTTACCCGCCGAGGATGCCTTCCGCGTGCTCGTGATAGGCGCGGGTGGTGAGATCCTGCTCGATACCAGCGAGGTGGTCTCGCGCGAGCGTCTGCTCGAGTTCTCGCCAAACGGTTGAGCCGCTACACCATCGGCTATCGGGCCATGCGGGCGAGGCGTGCATCCACACGCGCCAGCGCATGGCCGGCACGCGTGCGAAGCAGCCCGCATGCCACCAACGCGCCCAGCGCGGACGCCCCGGCGTCATACCAGTCGAAGTGACGGAATACACTCCAATAGGCTTGAGCGAATTCCAGCGCGACCCCCAGGGCAATGAACGCAAGCACGACCAGTGCCTCGCGATACCACCCCGGATAGAGCTGCCCGAACCAGAACGTCAGCAGGCCATAGGTGCCCGCATGGATGATCTTGTCAGCCGCGGTGAACATGGCGTGCAGCGGCTGCGGCGTGAGCGAGCCCCAGGCGGTGGCTGCGACCAGGCCGTAACCGATCGCGAGCCAAACGGCCCGGAACTGAAACGCCGCGGCCGGAGGCGCCACGTCCAGCCGGCCCGCGCTACGCCGACATGACGCGTTGCGCCGCGGCGGTCGCCGCGCCGGGCTCGATCGCCGCACCCATCTCGCCCAAGACGGCCTCGAGGGCGTTGAGGCACAGCAGCACGTTCTCGCGGCGAGCGGAATAGCCCATCAAGCCGATGCGCCAAACACGGCCGGCGAAATCGCCCAGGCCGGCCCCGATCTCGAGGTTGTACTCGTTGAGCAGTCGGGCGCGCACTCGATCCTCGGCCACCCCGGCCGGGGCCCAGACGGCGTTGAGATGCGGCAGCCGGTGGTCGGCGTCGACGACGAACGACAATCCCATCGCCTCCAGGCCGGCGCGCAATGCGTCGTGCATATGGCGGTGGCGCGCCCAGCTGTTCTCGATGCCCTCCTCGCTCAACATGACCAATGCCTCGTGCAGGCCGTAGAGGGCGTTGACCGGGGCGGTGTGGTGATACGCGCGCTTGGAGCCGCTGCCGCCGTCGCCCCAGTAGCCCACGATCAGATTGAGGTCGAGGAACCAGCTCTGGACCTTGTGGCGGCGCTTGTGCACCCGCTCGAGGGCGCGCTCGGAGAAGCTCACCGGCGACAGGCCCGGGGTACACGACAGGCACTTCTGGGTGCCGGCGTAGACCGCGTCGATGCCCCACTGATCCACCTCCAGCGGGACCCCGGCGAGCGCGGTCACCGCGTCGACGATGGTCAGGCAGTCGTGGTCGCGCGCGAGGCGGCACAAGGTCTCGGCGTCGGACCAAGCGCCGGTCGAGGTCTCGGCCATGACGAACGCCACCACCGAGGCCTCGGGGTGGTCGTTGAGCGCGGCCTCGACCTTGTTGGGATCGACCGCCCTGCCCCACGCGTCCTCGACCATGACCGGCGTCGCGCCGCAACGCTCGACGTTTTCCTTCATGCGGGTGCCGAAGACGCCGTTGCGGCAGACGATCACGGTGTCGCCCGGCTCGACCAGATTGACGAACGCCGCCTCCATACCGGCCGACCCGGGCGCGGAGATCGGGATGGTGAGGCGGTTGTCCGTTCGGAAGGCGTACTGCAGCAACGCCTTCACATCATCCATCATCGCCACGAATTGCGGGTCCAGATGGCCGATGGTCGGGCGACCCAGTGCCTGTAGCTGGCGCGGATGGACATCGGACGGACCCGGTCCCATCAGGGTCCGGACGGGCGGCTGGAACGACTGCGCGGTCATGGGGCTCCCCGGTGGCTGTGGCGCGAACTGAGCCGCGCGAGTATAAGGAAGTGGCCGGTCGGGGCCAATACGCCAGCCACGCTGAGCTCCTTAGACGACGGCGAGTAAGACCACGCCCAAGGCGACGCGATAGATGACGAACGGTGTCATGCCGATCCGCGCGATGTAACGCAAGAAAAGCGCAATACACGCCCACGCGCTGACCGCCGCCAACGCGGTGGCGGTCAGCAATGCGCCCCAGGCCGGCCGGGTACCGGCGACGACGAGCTCACCCGCGTGCAGCCCGCCCGCGAGAACAATCACGGGGATCGCCAGGAGGAACGCGAAGCGCGCCGCCGACGCACGATCGAGACCGACAAAGCGCCCCGCCGTCATGGTGATGCCGGAGCGCGAAGTCCCGGGGATGAGCGCGAGCGCCTGGAACACCCCGATCATCAGCGCCCCGCGCCAGCCCAGCGTGTCGTCGCCGCGGCGACCAGGCGACCAACGATCGGCGAGCCAGAGCAAGACGCCGAAGCCGATGCTCGCCCAGGCGATCACGTGCGGCCCGCGCAGCAAGGTCTCGACGGTGTCCTTGAGCGCCAACCCGGCCAAGCCGACGGGGATGGTCGCGAGCACGATCAGCCACGCCATACGCCCGTCCGCGCCCAGGGGGCGCCCGAGCACGGGCGCGACGCCGCCGCGGATGAGGCGCATCACCTCATCGCGAAAGTAGCCCACCACCGCGATCAGCGTGCCCACATGCACGGCGACGTCGAAGCCCAGGCCTTGGTCGCTCCACCCCGTGACCACGGGCACCAGGATGAGATGCGCCGAGCTCGAGATGGGCAGGAACTCGGTGATCCCCTGGATCACGGCCAAAACGACGAGGTGCAGGGGTTCCATAGAGGGGACCGAATCGAGGGAGGCTGGCGGCGGATTCTAGTCCCTTCGTCCTCTCAGTTCGACCTGGCAATGGCGAACCCCGTGCCCGTGCCAAGGCGGTACGCCGCGGGTCTCGCGAAGGCGCGAAGGAGGCGCAGGACAACAACTCGATTCGTGACTCGGTCGAGCGGCTAGGCGCACTGAGCCAACGCCCAAGTGCCCGGAGTCTCAACGCCAGCTCTTCGGAGCCAAGGGTCTCGACCACAACATGACAGGGCCCTGACGGCGGAACCATGTCCGGCTCACAGAATCCCCAATCATCGTAGCGCCCTTAGCGCCGTCGCGAGAGCCCGAAGCGAGGTACTACGCGCGCCAACAGGCCATACGCTGGGGCCACCCGCGACACACGGCCAAAAGAAAGAGCTCGCTCCTCCCTCACGGCTTCGC
>CAYTWS010000273.1:0-3337 GCA_964442145.1 uncultured Ectothiorhodospiraceae bacterium
GCTTCGCCGAGCGCTTCAGCGCCTACGGCTTCGACGCGCGCGCCTTCATGCCCGTTTACGGTCTGGCCGAGTCCTCGGTGGGGCTGGTGTTTCCGCCGACCGGCCGGGGCCCGAAGGTCGATCGGGTCGACCACGAGCGCCTCGCACAGGACCAGCACGCCGAGCCGGCCGCCGACGACGACGCACAACCGTTGCGTTTCGTCTCCTGCGGGCGCGTCCTCGCCGACCACGAGCTCCGCGTCGTCGACGCCAACGGTGACGCCTTGCCCGAGCGCCGCGAGGGCCGCGTGCAGTTCCGCGGGCCCTCCTGCACCAGCGGCTACTATCGCAACCCCGAGGCGACGAGCGCGCTGTTGACCGCCGACGGCTGGCTCGAGGCCGGCGATCGCGCCTACCTCGCCGACGGCGAGCTCTTCGTCACGGGGCGCACCAAGGACTTGATCATCCGCGGCGGACGCAATATCCATCCCGAGGAGATCGAGGCCGCCGTCAGCGCGGTCGACGGCATCCGCAAGAACAACGTCGCCGCCTTCGCCAGCGGCCGCGACGCCCACGGCGAGCGCCTGGTGGTGATGGCGGAGACGCGCGTCGCCGACGCATCCGCCCGCGAGCCCCTGCGCGAGGCCGCGCGGAGCGCCGCCGCCGCGATCGTCGAGGGCGGCCCGTCCGAGTTGGTGCTCGTGGCCCCTGGCACCATCCCCAAGACCTCCAGCGGCAAGATCCAGCGCAGCGCCTGCCGCACGCTGCTCGAGACGGGGGCCGCCGCGCGCCCCGCGGGGCCGATCCGCCAGTGGCTGCGCCTGACCCGCTCGGGCCTGGCCGGGGTGGCCCGGCGTTCGCCGCGGGCGTTGGCTCGGCGCGCGTTCGGCCTGTGGTGCTGGGTGGTCGGCCTGGCGGTGGGGCTCGCGGGGGCGCTCGTCGTCGTCTTGACACCGGGGCGCGGGGCCCGGGCCGGTCTCGCCCGGGCGGTCTGCCGGGCATTGCTCGCGCTCACCGGTGTGTCCGTGCGGGTCTCGGGACCAGCGAGCGCGGCTCGCGGACCCGCGATCGTCGTCGCCAACCACGCGAGCTACTTGGATGGCTTGATCCTGCGGGCGGCACTTCCGGGCCGTCTGTTCTTCATCGCCAAGCGCGAGCTCGCGCGCTTCCGGGTAGCACACCTCTTGCTCCAGCGTATCGGCGTCGAGTACGTCGATCGCAGCGACCACCGCCAGGGCCTGGCCGACCTCGAGCGCATCCAGGCCCGCACGGCCGCGGGCGAGACCCCGGTGGGCTTCCCCGAGGGCGTGCTCGCCGACGGGCCCGGCCTGCGCGGCTTCCGGGTCGGGCCCTTCATGGTCTCGGTCGACAGCGGTGTCGCCGTCCTGCCGGTGGCGATCCGCGGATCGCGTCGGCTGCTGCCGTGCTCGGCCCTGCTGCCTCGGCCCGCGCGTGTGGCGCTGGTCGTCGGCGAGCCCGAGGCACCCCAAGGCGACGACTGGGCGGCGGCGCTGGCGCTGCGCGAGCGTGCGCGCGCGTTCATTCTGACGCACTGCGACGAGCCCGACCTCGCCGCGGCGGATCACGCGGTCGCGGGCAACCTCTAGGCGTCTTGCGCCGGCTCAACGAGGGGCACACGTTGCCGCCCAGCGATTCGCTACACTACGGCCTGATGGCGCAAGCACGGCAAAGCCTCGGGAGCGCGGGCGGATGACGCGAGCGAGCGAGACGCAGTCGCCCCGCATCGATCGGGTCGAGTGGGGCCACCTCACCGTGCGCGGGGTCGGCTCGGGCAAGGATTTCAAGCTCTGGCCCGGCGGCGCCCGGCCCTGGGACTGGCGTGAGACGGGCACGCGCCACGTCCCGGGCATCCAGCCCGCCGACGTCGACGAGCTGGTCGACCACGGCGCCCGCACGGTGATCCTCTCGCGCGGGATGTGGCGCGCCCTGCAGACGCAGCAAGCCACGCTCGACCTGCTGACCGCGCGCGGGGTCGACTACCGGATCGCCGAGACCACCGAGGCCGTCGCCCTCTACAACGAGCTCGCCGACCGCGGCGACGCCGTCGGCGGGCTGTTCCACTCGACATGTTAGCGCATCGCCGAGCCAAGCTACGCGGCGCCCACCCTGCCCTCGCCATGGCCGCACTGACGGCATTCGCGCTTGCCGGCTGCGGCGACGACCCGGTCGCGGTGCCGAGCGAGCACAGCGACCTCATCGGCACGTGGGAGCACGGGCGCCTACCCGTTGCTGACGGCGACACGCCCTTCGTCTACGCCTTCGTCACCATCGCGGCCGACGGGACGCTGTCCTACGCCTGGTATGAGCATGGCGGGGGCGGCACGTCTTGCACCGTGGTGGGCGCGGCGGAGCTGACCCATGTTGGCGACGATGCCCTCGAGGCCCGCCTGTTCGGCCCCGTGACGACCGAGCTCGCCATCACCGAGCGACCGCGCAGCGACGGCGGGCGCATGCGCATGGCCATCGACGGCGTCGTGCTCAAGCGGGTCTCGCCCAACGTCGAGCGCAACGCGGCCGGCTTCGCGTGCAACGACGGCACCCTCGAGGCCCCGGGCGGCAAGGACGGGCGATCCGGCGAAGCCGAGGGCTACGACGACGCCATCTGACCCGCGGGGGCGTCGGCGTCGCGGCCGCGATCGGCGACGCCGGCGTGCAGTGCCAGGGCGAAGCCGCCCGCCCCGCCATCGAAGGCCTTGATCCGGCTCATCGCGGCGCGGCGCGTGTCGGTCAATGGATCGTCGTCGCACGCAGCGCGCAAGCGCGCCCGGCCGGCGGCCGTACCCTGGCGCAGCAGATCGATGCGCGTGCTATCGCTCATGGCGGGCCAGGCTCGGCCGCGATTCCCGCATCGGCGAGCGAGGCCATCTCGCGGTGCAGGATGCAGGCCGAGCGCATCAACGGCACCGCCACGGCCGCCCCGCTGCCCTCGCCCAGGCGCATGCCCAGGTCGAGCAAGGGCGCGACCCCGAGCCCGGCGAGCACCGCGTGGTGACCGGGCTCGGCGGAGCGGTGGGTCGCCACCAGCCAGTCCCCGACCGCGGGCACCAGGCGCTGGGCGACGAGCGCGGCGACGCTCGCGATGAAGCCATCGACCAACACGGGCAGGCCCCGCTGGGCCGCCGCGACGTACGCCCCCGCCAGCGCCGCGATCTCGAAACCGCCCATCGCGACGAGCGCGTCCACCGGGCCCAAGACCCGGCCATGGCGCGCTAGAGCGCGCTCGATCACGGCCGCTTTGCGGCGCACCCCGGCATCGTCGAGGCCGGCCCCGGGACCGACCAGCGCCGCCGGCGAGCGCTCGAGCAACACGCACGCGAGCGCCGTCGCCGTGGTCGTG
>CAYTWS010000274.1:0-3330 GCA_964442145.1 uncultured Ectothiorhodospiraceae bacterium
AGCCCCACCAGTTCGACGTCATCGTCACCGGCAACATGTTCGGCGACATCCTGTCGGACTGTGCGGCGATGCTGACCGGCTCGATCGGCATGCTGCCGTCGGCCTCGCTCGACGCCGACGGCAAGGGCCTCTACGAGCCCGTCCACGGCGCGGCGCCCGACATCGCGGGGCAGGGCCGGGTCAATCCCTTGGCGATGCTGCTGTCGGTGGCGATGATGCTGCGCTACAGCCTCGATGCCCCCGAGGCCGCTGCCCGCGTCGAGGCGGCGATCGCCACCGTGTTGGCGCGAGGCTGGCGCACGGCGGATATCGCCGGGGGTGGGCCGGCCGTGTCGACGGCCCAGATGGGCGATGCGGTCGTTGCCGCGCTGCGCACAGAGGCCAGCGCATAAAATGTTTTATATCAGAAAGTTACATCGTTCTTTTAACGTTATAGGAGAGACGCTGACATGAGCCGCCCATACAACGTAGCGGTCGTGGGCGCGACCGGCGCCGTGGGCGAGGCGATGCTCGACATCCTCGCCGAGCGCGATTTTCCTGCGGCCCGCGTGGATGCACTGGCGAGCCAACGCTCCGCTGGCACCGAGGTCGCCTTTGGCCAGCGCAGCCTCGAGGTTCAGGATCTGGCCCAATTCGATTTTGCCGACACCGACATCGCGCTGTTCTCGGCGGGCGGGTCCATCTCCGCCGAGCACGCCCCGCGCGCCGCGGCCGCGGGCGCGGTGGTGATCGACAACACCTCGCACTTTCGCAATGACCCCGACATCCCGCTGGTCGTGCCCGAGGTCAACGCCCACGCCATCGCCGGCTATACCCAGCGGGGCATCATCGCCAATCCCAACTGCTCGACCATTCAGATGGTGGTCGCCCTCAAGCCGCTCGACGACGCCGCCGGCCTGGAGCGCGTCAATGTCGCGACCTATCAGGCCGTCTCCGGCACCGGTAAGGAGGCGGTCGACGAGCTCGCGCAGCAGACCGCCAATCTCATGAACGGGCGCCCCATCGAGCCCAGTGTCTACCCCAAGCAGATCGCCTTCAACGCGCTGCCGCACCTCGACAGCTTCCAGGACAACGGCTATACGCGCGAGGAGATGAAGATGGTGTGGGAGACGCGCAAGATCCTCGAGCGCGACGGCCTCGCGGTGAACCCGACGACCGTGCGTATCCCCGTGTTCTACGGGCATTCCGAGGCGGTGCACATCGAGACCGAGCACAAGCTCTCCGCGGATGCGGCACGTGAATTGCTGCAAGAATCAGAGGGGATCGAGGTCCTCGATCGGCGCGAGGCCGGGGGCTATCCGACGGCCGTGACCGAGGCGTCGGGCACCGACCCAGTCTATGTCGGGCGGATCCGCGAAGACATCAGCCATGCGCGCGGGCTCGATCTCTGGGTGGTCGCCGATAATCTGCGCAAGGGGGCCGCGCTCAATAGCGTCCAGATTGCGGAGCGCCTGATAAAAGAGTATATATGACGCCTAGTTAAGTGCACTTTGTTAAAGTGACTTCTTTAAAGTATATTCTCAAAAAAGTGCCCATGTACCCCGCTGCACGGGACGAACAAGGGGGCGCGCGGGACCCGGCGCACCCGAACTGACTCAGACAAAGGGGCGATCACCGTGCGACGACTGGCCCTGGCTTCGACGTTCGCGACGTGTCTGTTCCTGCCGACCGGGGCATGGGCCCTAGGCCTCGGCGAGATCGAGTTACAGTCGGCGCTCAACCAACGCCTCGATGCCGAGATCCCGTTACGGGGGGTACCCGCGGACCAAAGCGACGACATCGAGGTCAAGCTGGCCTCCGAGCAAGCGTTCCAGGACGTCGGGCTCGAGCGCCCGTTCTCGCTCACGAGGCTGCGCTTCCGGGTACGACAGGACGATCAGGGCCAGTACTTCGTCCGCGTCACCAGCACCGAGCCCATCGCCGAGCCCTTCCTCAGCTTTCTCGTCCGGGTCGACTGGCCCAACGGCAATCTCCTGCGCGAGTACACCGTGTTGCTCGACCCACCCGTGTTCGCCAGCGAGGGCGAGCAGGGCGACACGGGCGGCACGGGACAAGCAGCCGACCCGGGCGATGCCGACGAAGCCGGTGTCCCCGGCGAGATCGAGCGTAGCGCGGAGCCGGCGCCCGACCAGGCCGCGGAAGATCAATCGAGCGCCGACGCGCAGGCCGACACGGGCGCGCAAACGCAGACGAGCACCGGCCAAGCGGGCGGCGACTACGGCGACGAGCCCGTTTTCCTGCAGGTCGAGCGCGAGCAAGAGGAGGCCGAGCGGCGGCGCCAGCGCGAGGCCGAACGCGAAGCGGACGGACGCGACGAGGCCGCGCAGCAAGAGACGGAGCAAGCCGCCGCGTCGCAGCGCGAGCAGCGCACCAGCACCGGGGGTGGTGGCGAATACGGTCCCGTTCGGCAAGGCGAGGCACTGTGGAGCATCGCCAAGCGGCTGAAGTCGGGCGACGTCAGCGTCCAGCAGATGATGATCGCGCTGCTGCGCTATAACCCGGAGGCGTTCGCCGGCGACAACGTCAATCGCTTGAAGGAGGGCTATGTCCTGCGCGTGCCCGATATGGCCGAGGTGCGGAGTATCTCGGCGCAAAAGGCGGTCGCGCAGGTGGGCGAACAAAACGCCATGTGGCAGGAGTGGCGTCAAGCGCGCACCGAAGGAGGTGCGCGTGAAGCCGCCCCATCGGAGCCCGCGGACGCCGGGGCGGCGACGGCCGCCGGCACCGACGATGGCGAGTTGGAGATCGTGGGCGCTGACGAGGGCGGCGCCACGGCCGAGGAGCAAGCCTCGGCCACGGCGAGCGGGGACTCCAGCACCAGCGAGCAGCTCCAGCTCGCACGCGAAGAGCTCGAGTCCGTGCGCATGGAGAAGCAGGAGCTGACCGAGCGTGTCCAAGAGCTCGAGAGCACCGTTGAGAAGATGGAGAAGCTGATCACGCTGCGCGAGGAGAAGCTGAGCCAGCTCCAGCAGCAGCTCGAGACGCTTCGCGAGCAGCAGGGCGACGAGCGCACACAGACCGCCGAGGCCGAGACCGAGACCGCCGAGGCCGAAACCGACGAGGCGGCAGCAAGCGCTGGCGACACCGAGGATGGCGACGACAGCCAACAAGCAGCCGCCGATGCCGAGGCGGGCGACACGGCCGGTGGCGGCGATGGCGCTGAGGCCGCCGACGGGACGGAGGCAGCGGAGGGCGACGCCTCGGAGGCCGACACAAGCAACGAGGTCGCGGCCGCGGGCGAGGAGACGACCGACGAGGCCACCGGCGACGGCGACACCGGCGATGCCGGTGGTGACGGTACGGCGGGGGATGGCGACGCCGGCGGCGACA
>CAYTWS010000275.1:0-3327 GCA_964442145.1 uncultured Ectothiorhodospiraceae bacterium
CGGGGGCTTTCAAGGTCACAAGTAAAACTGCGCGGCCCTTACTTGCGGGCCATGTTGATGTCGAAGAACGGCGAGGTGTCGGCCTCGGCCTGGTCGTCGACCAGGGCATCGCCCGACAGCTCCATGCTGCCGTACTCGTTGCCCAGAAACGCCAGCTCGCCCGGCACACCGAACTTGCCGCGCTTGATGTGCGGGGCGACCGGCAGGCCATTCTGCGCGTCGTTGAGCCCTTCGATGAAGATCTCGTAGTCGCGGGCCGACTCCATCAGCGCGTGGATTGTCGACGCCTTGCGCTTGTCGTAGTCGACGCCAACGGTGTCGCCGTCGCTCAGGGCGCCGCCGTCGATCGGGATGATGCCGGTCTTGGTGACCTCGTAGTCGGTGCCTTGCGTCATCTCCGTCGCAGTGCCGCCCGGATCCTGCGTCACGGTCAACGTGTTCGCCGTGTCGCTGAGATCCGGCAGAAAGTCGAGCGGCGTCAGGCAGCCGAGATAGACGGTGTGCTCTTCGCTGGTCGCCGACCCCGAGGAGACCTCGGTAACGGTGCCGCGCGTGGCCAGCTCGAAGTTCTCCGGCGAGAAGTCCGACAGCGTGAGGCTGAACGTCACGCCCGAGACCTGCCGATGAGCGTCGTAATTGCCGCCGCCGCCGCGGAAGTTGGGCAGGGTTTGTTGCTCTTCCTCCATCGCGACCGAGGCGGCGGTGCAGTTGCCAACGTCGCGGAAGCCGGCGCTGACGCCGCGTCGCCGGACATTCACTTTGCCCGACCCGATGAACGAGTAGTTCGTCACTTCGCCCATGATTCATGCCCTCTTTGGTGGTATGGGTGCGTGCGCGGACCAGGCCCGCGTAGTGCCAGGATCAGCTTTCGCTTGCGCTGGACTCGCTTGCGCTGGAGCTCTTGCGCGAGCTTTGCGATTCGGCCTCGACGATGCCGCGCGCCTTGAGCCGACGCGCCTGATCCGGGCGCAGGTAGATGGCCGGGTTGTCGGTGTCGGGTCCGCAGAGGACGCGACGATGCATGTGCGGCTTCTTCACCCGCACGCGCTCGGTCTCGTTATTACGCGGTTCGATCATGGCTCGACTCCGTAGGTGTCGGTGTACGTGATGGCGATGGGCACGAGCATCCGGACGACGTGCGTGTCCTCGATGTCCTGCCACTGCGCGTCGCCCGTGGCGACGGTTACGACCCGCTCAACCGAGCGCTCCATACCGACCAGGGCGGCCCGGATATCGAACAGCACCTCGTCGTCCCAGGCGTAATCGGTGGCATACGGGTCGAAGATCAGCTCGGCATCGACGTTGCGCGTCGATTTGATGTTTCTGCCGTTAGCAGAGTCCGCCGAATCGGTCGTCGGATGAAGTGCCAACAGCGGGGGGTCGACCTGCTCATGCAGGATCAGATGGCGCGGGAAGCCGTCGCGTAGTGTTGCGCCGACGTCCGTGCGATAACCGTTGGCTTGGAGAATTGCCTCAAGGCGCGCTCGCAATTCCGCCATCGCTTGCCGGATGACCATTACAGCTTCCTCGCTAGTTGCCGCCGATACTCGCGGCTCAGGTGGGCCTCAGCCTCGGGGGCGATGTCCTCACGCACGTCGCGCCAGACCTGATCGACCGAGGGGCCGTGCAATACTTTGATCGCGTTGGGCCCTGCGCCGGTACGGATCGCGACGCCCATCACCCCGCTACCGCGAAGTCCGGGAACGAGAAACGCACCGCGCATCTTCTTGCGCTGAGCCTTGACCTTGACGCTGACGCCGGCGGCCTTGCGCCCAGGCGAGATGCCCCGCAGCGGATCGCCTTTGGACCGAGCTGGATGCTTGGCCTTGCGCGTCAGCTGCTTGGCGCCGTAACGGCTTAGCAGCACGGGCCGTTTGGTCGCGCTGATCACCGCTGTCAGCTGCTTGGGCCGTGCGCGCTCACTCACGCGCAGGTGTTTGTTGACGTACGACGCCTTGAGATTGACCTGCTGACGGATGGCTTTGGAGCCGGCTGTCCGCATCTTGCGCGCCGTATCATTGAGCGCGAGCTTGGCCGCGCGCTGCGCCGCACGCGGTGCTCTGGCGAGCGCCGCCCGCACCTCGGCGAGCCCATCGATGCGGACGTTCTCAGCCATTAGCTACAGCTCACGGTCACCATGCAGGCATCGCGGGCGACGACCGGGCCCACGCGATATGTCTTTCCGTCGATCTCGAAGGTACGGCCGGCTTCGGGGATGCCGACCTCGTTGATTGAGACCGAGATGGCGATTTGCACCTCCACCACGGTCCCGTGGCCGTCGGTGATCTCGACGTTGTAGTCGAGCACAGCCGTGCACGAGACTTCGCCGTCCGGGCTGTGATAGACCGCCGACACCCCCATCACCTCGAGGATGTCGGCGGTTCCCTGGGCGAAGGGATCGGCCATTAGGCGGCCTTGCCCTTCATCAGGCTCTGGGGCCGGGTGCAGATCGGCAACGGATTGGCCTGGACCTCGAACTTGCGGTAGCGGCCGTTGCCCGTGTCCTCGAGGTTCGGGATCACGTAGCGAGGCAGGCCGATGGTGTTGACCAGGTCTTCACGGTCGCCGGGGGCGTAGAAGACACGGAAGAGGCCCGGAATGCCCCGCGCGAAGAAGTGCGCCTCCCCGTTGTTGATGCTCACCGAGCTACCGTCGTCGCTGCCACGATAGTTCTCGAAGTTGATGCCGCCGAACGGAAAGACATCCCAGGTGAGGTCATCGCGCAGCATGGCGCCGTCCTGCCAGCGCTCATAGGCGGCCTTCACATCACTGTGGCCGATGAGCTGATCGAAGAAGCTGTCCGAGCAGACCGCATGAACCTCGAACGGCATGCTTCCGACCTGGAGCGCGCGACCGATCGCCCGCTTGAGCTGCTGGCACTTGCCACGCACGTCCGTACCGGACTGGTTCAGCTCCAAGTTCGTCACCGTGGGCTGGCTCACGCCGAACTTGTTGAAGAGGTTGTAGATCGTGGAGCCGTCGGCATCGACGATCGTCCCCTTGACCGCGCCGAGCATGAGGTTTTCCTCGGTCATGTCGATCTCGGTACGGACGTTATCGACCTCGTCGTTGACGACCTGCTGCACCATCTCGAGCTCGGTCTCCGAGCCGAATGCACGCACACCCTGCACTTGGTCGGCATAAATGACGGCCTCCTTGTTCAGGTGCGGAACCCGCAGATCGCGGATATCGCGCTTGTCGCGCGTGCGCTGGTCAGGCGGCGCACCTCGCTCCGAGGTCTGGACGAGCTGCAGTGTGGTGCCCTTGCGCTCGAACGCGACCGTGGTGGTCGGCACCCCGCGCGTGGAGCACCGGCCCATCTCCCGT
>CAYTWS010000276.1:0-3293 GCA_964442145.1 uncultured Ectothiorhodospiraceae bacterium
AGCAACCGCCTGCTCCCCCTACACTCGTCGATTGCGTGCAAAATCCGGGCTAGGGGCGTTGGTACAACCCGCCGGGGGCGACCCGAACGCGGCCCTCGAGCTCCAGGCGCAGCAGCATCGAGGCCACGCTCGCGGTGTCCAGACCGGAGCGGGTGGCCAGATCGTCGATACCCCGCGGCTCCCAGTCGAGCACGGCCATGAGCTGCTCGTACTGCGGGTCCTCGGTGCCTGGTGGGACCGCGGCGCCGCCCGCGCCCTCGCCGCTGCGGGCCGCCCAGTGGTGGCCGCCGGGGAGGTCGACGAGCCCGGCGATCTCCTCGAGGACGTCGTCGGCGGTCTCGACGAGCTTGGCGCCCTCGCGGATCAAGCGATGACAGCCCCGGGCGACGGGGTTGTGGATCGACCCGGGCACGGCGAAGACCTCGCGCCCCTGCTCGAGGGCGAGGCGTGCGGTGATCAGCGAGCCGCTGCGTGTGGCGGCCTCGATGACCAGGGTGCCGATGCACAGCCCGGCGAGGACCCGGTTGCGCTGGGGAAAGGCCTCGCGCGATGGCCGGGTGCCGAGCGGTAGCTCGGAGAGCTTGGCGCCTTGCTCGGCGATGGCGCGCGCCAGTGCCGCATGGCGGGCCGGATACACCCGGTCGAGGCCCGTGCCGGCAACGGCGGCCGTCAGGCCGCCGCTATCGAGGGCGCCGCGGTGGGCTGCGGCGTCGATCCCCAGGGCCAGCCCGGAGATCACGATCAAGCCGCTGGCGGCCAGGTAGTGCGCGAAGTCTTGGGCGATATCACGCCCGGCCGGTGTCGGGTTACGGGTCCCCACGATCGCCACGGCGGGGTAGGCGAGCACGTCGGGGTCGCCATGGACGTAGACCACCGGCGGCGGATCGGCGATGGCCGCCAGCCGCGGGGGATAGCGCGAATCGGCCCGTGTCAGGATGTGCTGGCCCGGCGCGTGGGCCCACTCGAGGTCCGCGATGACCCCGTCGGGCGGGGTGTCGCGGCGCAGCGCGTCGATCCCGTGGTCGTCGAGCCCCTCGCGGCGCAATGCCTCAGGGGTCGCCCGGCAGGCCTCGTCGGCGCCCCCGAAGCGCTCGATCAGGCGTTGTCCCCGTACCGGTCCCACACCGGGGGCGTGGACGAGGCGTAACCAAGGCTCGCGCGCATCCATGCGTTAGCTCCTCGTTGGCGACCCGAAGCGGGCTCCGCCGGGCGGGCGACCCAGGCCGGTACCCCCGCACCCCGAGGCCGGGGTGTCCGTGCCGCGCCGTGCGCGCGCGGATGCGCCCACCGCAACGCCTCCGGGGCGCTACTCGGGCGGGCTCACGAAATCGTGGAGGGCGATCGCCTGGCTCGCGGTGAGCGTGAGCCCGTAGCTCACCTTGTCGAAGACCTTGAAGATCATCAGCGTGCCCACGCGCTGGCGCGGCAAGTCGACCGTCTCGACCTCGCCCTCCTCGGCGAACGGATCGGTGGCGGTGCCGCCGCTTTGCTGGATTTGCAATACGTGGCCGATCTCCATGTTCTCGCGCTTGCCCAGATTCAGCACCACCACTTGGTTCTGGCCGACTTGGGAGACCGCGTCGAAGAGCTTGATGATCTGGCCTTGGACGTTGTCCTCGGGCACCTTGGGGATGTATTCCGTCTGAGCCGGTTGCGACATCGCCGGCATCAAGCGGTCGCCCTTGAGCACCTCACGCGAGACGTTGGTGAGCTGCAGCTTCACCGGCGGACCGCGTTCGCGCACCGCCGCCTCGCCCACCTTGAGCGTCTCGAAGCCCAGCGTCTCGCCCGTTTGCGGGTCGGTTAGCGGCTCGCCCGGGCGGAACACGCTGTAGCGGCTGGACTGAGGCTGGTCGTCGTCGAAGCCGCGCGCGAACAGGTTGTTGCCCGTGGCACTGACCAGCCGGCCCTCGTAGTTGCCCAGGATATACGGCGCCGTCTCGATCTGCTCCTGCGTGACCACCCGCGGGTCGTTAAGGAACTGTCGGATCGTGCTCGCCGGGATCGCTGGGATCGCCTCGTCGAGCGCCTGCTCGCGCACCTCGGGGCTGAGCTTGACGACCTCCCTGCCTTCGTCGTCGACACTCGTTTGCTGCTCGGGCTGCGTCTGCTGCTGGGACTCGGGGCGGCGTACGCGCAACCGCGGCTCGTCATCGACATAGGCGAGGCGGATGACGTCGCCCGGGTAGATCAGGTGCGGATTCTCGATTTGGGGATTGACGCTCCATATCTCGGGCCATACCCAGGGATCGCGCAGGAACTTCTCGGCGATGTCCCAGAGCGTGTCGCCGCGCTTGACCGTGTAACGCACGGGGTGGGACGGCTTGATCACGTCGCGGTCGACTTGTTGTTTCTGCGCTTGCTCGGGCGTGGACTCTTGGGCAGGCTCTTGCGACGATGCGCTATCGTTGGGCTCGGGTTGGGACGCGCAGCCGGTGACTAGCGCGAGCAACAGGGCGCCTGCAGCGCCCATGCGCGAATACTGGCGGTGCCGATCGATCACCTTTGCCTCCTCGCGTCGGCCGGCGGCGCGGCCGATGACTGGATCGCCCCGGCGGCGTCGGGCCATGCAATGCGTGCGCGGCACGCGTGACTGCTTTATCCTAATGTTGCGCCGCTGAGTTGTAAATTTACCTCAAATTTCGCGCGGAACCCATGGCCACATTGGAAATTTTGCAATATCCGGATTCGCGGCTACGCCACGTCGCCGAGCCGATTGAATCGGTGGATGCGAATGTGCGCCAACTGACCGCGGATATGTTGGAGACCATGTATGCCGCGCCCGGTATCGGCCTCGCCGCGACCCAGGTGGGCGTGGATCGCCGCCTCTGCGTCATCGACGTATCCGAGGAGAAGAACGCGCCGCTGGTGCTGATCAATCCCGAGATCACCTGGCGCGAGGGCAGTGAGGAATCGCAAGAGGGCTGTCTGTCGATCCCCGACGTCGAGGAGAAGGTCCGGCGGGCCGAGCGTGTCGGCGTGCGCGCGCTCGATCGCGAGGGCGAGACGCTGGAGTTCGACGCCGACGGCCTGCTCGCCGTGTGCGTACAGCACGAGATCACCTGGACGGCCGGTTGTTCATCGACCACCTATCGGCCTTGAAGCGCCAGCGCATCGACAAGCGCCTGGCGAAGCAGCGACGCCGCGAGGGCTCGGGCGGTCGTCGGGCCGCCGGCTAGGCCCGTTGACCACGCCGCTGCGCCTCGCCTACGCGGGCACCCCCGATTTCGCGGTGCCCGCCCTCCGCGCGCTCGCCGATGCGGGCCACGACATCGTCGGTGTGCTCACCCAGC
>CAYTWS010000277.1:0-3280 GCA_964442145.1 uncultured Ectothiorhodospiraceae bacterium
CGAGCTCGGTCGTCGCGAACAGGTGATCCATGAGCTGCTGGACATCCACGCGGCTCGAGCGCGGACTGATCACCAGGCGTACGGGGTTCTCGTGGTCGGACTCGTCGCGCAGATCGTCGACCATGGGGAGCTTCTTCGCCTGCATCTGCTCGGCGATCTGGGCGAGCACGCGGCTGCCCGAGACGTGGTAGGGCAGCGCGGTCACCACGATCTCGCTGCCCTCGCGCTCCCAGCGCGCGCGCGCCCGGAGCTGGCCCGCACCGGTGGCGTAGATCTTGGTGAGCTCGGCCCGCGGGGTGATGATCTCGGCGGCGGTGGGATAATCCGGCCCCGGCAGCGCCTCGACGAGCTCCTCGACCTGGGTCGAAGGCCTGTCGAGCAGCATGACGCAGGCGTTGACCACCTCTTGCAGGTTGTGCGGCGGCACATCGGTGGCCATGCCCACGGCGATGCCCGTGGTGCCGTTCAACAAGACGTGCGGCGCCTGCGCGGGCAACAGCACGGGCTCGCGCAGGGCGCCGTCGAAATTGTCCTGCCACTCGACCGTGCCCTGGGCGAGCTCGTCGAGCAGCACCCCCGAGAACGCCGACAGGCGCGCCTCGGTATAGCGCATGGCCGCGAACGACTTGGGGTCGTCGGGCGAGCCCCAGTTGCCCTGGCCGTCGACCAGCGGATAGCGATAGGTGAACGGCTGGGCCATGAGCACCATGGCCTCGTAGCAGGCCGCATCGCCGTGCGGATGGTACTTGCCCAGGACGTCGCCGACGGTGCGCGCGGATTTCTTGTGCTTGGCGCTCGACGACAGCCCCAGCTCGGACATCGCATAAATGATCCGCCGCTGGACCGGCTTGAGGCCGTCGGCGATGTGCGGCAGCGCCCGGTCGAGGATGACGTACATCGAGTAGTCGAGATACGCCTTCTCGGCGAATTGCGAGACCGGCTGGCGCTCGGCGCGGGCGTCGAACAGATCGTCGTTGGTGTCGTCGCTCATGGGTGCTCGGTTTGGCATTGGCCGGCTCGGAGAGCGGAGGGTAACGGAACAGGGGGTCCGTCGCGAATCGCGCCGCCGGCTAGCGGCGCAGCGCACGCCATGGCAAGCGCCGGCGGGTCACGGCGTTTGCACCGACACCCCCGCCGACTGGTCTAATGGCGCGATGGCTTGGACACGCGCTCGCTCCGCCCGGCCCTTGATCGCGGCGGCCGCCGTCATGGCGCCCCTGCTCGCCGGGTGTGCCACCAATCCCGTGACGGGCGATTCCGAGGTCGTGCTGATGTCACAGGAGCGCGAGCTCGAGCTCGGCGAGCGCTTCCACGAGCAAATCACCCAGCAACAAACCGTCTACGACGACGAGTCACTCCAGCGCTACGTCGCCGACATCGGCCAAGCGCTCGCGCAGGTGAGTCACCGCCGCGACATCGACTACACGTTCACGGTCCTCGAGGACCCGCAGGTCAACGCCTTTGCCCTGCCCGGCGGCTATATCTACGTCACCACGGGTATTCTGAGCTATTTCAACTCGGAGGCCGAGCTCGCCGGCGTCCTGGGCCACGAGATCGGTCACGTCACCGCACGGCACGCGGTGCAGCGTCAGACGGCGGCCACGGCCACCAACATCCTGGGCGCCATCCTGCTCGCCGACTCGGGCGCCGGCGTCGGCGGGCGCCAGCTCTTCGAGGTCGCGCAGCTCGCGGCGATCCGCGGCTACGGCCGCGAGCAGGAGCTCCAATCGGACCGCTTGGGCGCGCAGTACCTGGCACGCGCCGGCTACGACTCCGAGGCCATGCTGGAGGTGATCAAGATGCTCGCCGATCAGCGTGCGTTCGCGCGCCAGCGAGCGCAGGCCGAGGGACGCGAGCCGGGCGGCTATCACGGGCTGTTCGCTACACACCCCGAGAACGACGCGCGGCGCAAGGAGGTCATCCGCGCGGCGCGCAAGTACGAGCCGGCCAATCCCCGCCCGCCCGGCCGGGCGACCTACCTCCAGCGCATCGACGGGCTGCCGTTCGGCGCGAGCGAGGACGGCGGCGTCGTCATCGACCGCGTTTTCCTCCACAGCGGGCTCGACGCCGCCCTGGAGGCGCCCGAGGACTGGACGATCACCAACCGCCCCGACCGATTGATATTCCATGGCCCGGACGACGACGCCCGCCTCGAGGCACGCGTGAGCCGCGTCGAGGGCGATCCTTCGCCACGCGAGCTCCTGGCGCAGCGCATCGGCGACGCCGAAGGCGGGCACGCCCTCGACCGGGGCGGTTTCAGCGGCTACACCGCGGTGCGCAACCAGCGCACCCGAGAGGGGGCGCACCCGGTGCGCCATGCCGTGGTCCGCAAGAACGGCCAGGCCTGGTACTTCGTCGGGCTGACACGCGAGGCGGATGCCTTCGAGCGCTTCGATGGCCGATTCCTCGACATCGTCGCCAGCTTGGAGACACTCGACGCCGAGCAACGACGCAAGGCAGAGCCACCCGAGATCGATGTCATCGAGGCCGAGGCGGGCCAGACCTACGCCGATTGGGCACGCCTGGCCCCGGCGAGCGTCGCCGACGCGGCCGATCAGCTACGCCTGCTCAATGGCGACTTCCCGGACGGCGAGCCCCAGGCCGGCGACCTCGTCAAGATCCTGCGCTGAACGCCCTCAACCCGCGCCATCGTCGCCATCGCCGACGGCGGGTACCCGGCCCGTCGGGACGCCGCCTGCGGCATCGTCGCAGTGGCGTGGCTGGTCATCGAAGTACATGTGCGGACGGAAGGCGCGTAGCACGTTGGCCTTGGCCATACCGCCGAGGAAGAAGGTCTCGTCGATCGATACACCCCATTGCATCAGCGTGCGGATCACGCGCTCGTGCGCCGGGCTGTTGCGGGCGGTCACCAATGCGGTGCGGATGCTCGGGCTGTTGGGATCGGCCCGGGCGCGCACGTCGGCCAGCGATTTGAGCAGCTTGGCGAAGGGACCCTCGGGCAGCGGCCGGCGCGCGTGCTCCATCTCGTGGGCCTGGAACGCCTCCAGTCCATGCTCACGATAGATGCGGTCGGCCTCGTCGGAGAACAGCACCGAGTCGCCATCGAAGGCGATACGAATCTCGTCGATCTCTTCGTAAGGCTCGGCCGGCACGTCATAGAGCAGTGCCGAGGCCACACCGCTGGCGAGGCCGCGCTCGACGTCGGCCGGGTCTTGCGATAGGAACAAATCGACGTCGAAGGCGTCGAGGTAGGCCGCCAGGGGATTGCCGCCGGTGAGCGCGGCGCGCGTGATGTCGAGGCCGTAGTGGCTGATCGAGT
>CAYTWS010000278.1:0-3275 GCA_964442145.1 uncultured Ectothiorhodospiraceae bacterium
CCCGGTGTCGCTGGTGTTGCTGCCGTCGCTTTGGACCGGTCCGAAGGCGGCCTACCAGATGGCGCGCAACCAGGGCATTACCCGCTAACGGCGGTACCTCGTCCGGGCGGGCGGCGCGCGAGTGAGGCGCGCACCGCCCGCTTCCTCCGGGCGCCCGTACCGATCGAAACACCGGTAGCGCAGGTTCGGTGACGGGACGGCAGAGGTGAGCATGGCGCTACACGCACAGCAAGCGACGAGCACGCATCCCGCGCCCCATGCGGGGCCGGTGGCGTTGCGGCCCAAGAGCGAGGTCATGGATCTGGAGCGCTTGGGCCGTCTGCACGCGACCCGGATCAGCTTCATCCGCACCCTAATGCGTAAGGTGATGCGGCTGTGCTGGGACATCGAGTGTGTTCGCTTCGACCTCGACGCCGACGGCTACGGCACCGTCATCTACCGCGTTCGCACGGAGGAATTCACCTACAACTTCGTCCTTTTCTCCCAGTACCTCGATGACAGCCAGCGCAGCGATCGGGTGATCGCCAATGCCTGGGATTGCGCGTTCGCGCTGGTGCAGGGCGACGTCGACGAGGCGCGCTTGGAGGCGCTGCGCGAGAACCTGCCCAAGCAGGAGGCGGGGCGGTGCGATCCCAGCGTATTGATCCTGTCGCGCGCCAATCGCAGCGTGCGCAACTTCGAGTCCGTCGTCGCTGCCCTGGCCGCGGGGCGCCAGCCCGAGCCCGAGCAGATCGCGCGGGTGGGTTACCTCTACCGGACCACCGCCGTCTATGGCAACGGCAAGTTCGGCCTCGCCGACTATCCCAAGATCCGCAATTGGGGGGATTTCGGCTTGCCGTTCTCGGCGCAGATGTTCGCCGTCTATCTGCTGCGCCACTTCAGCATCAAGCAGGTGGAGCACATCGCGGCGGCGCGCTCGCCCGAGACCGCGGTCAAGATGGACCAACGACTACAGCGCTACCTCGGCATCGGCAACTCCACCGGGCTGGGGATGGCGCCGTTTCTCATCAGCCACCCCAAGCTGATCAATCAGTGGCTGCTGATGCGCGAGACGGCGCTGGCGCGTTGTCTCGGCGAGGCGGCGGACCGGCAGCGTTGGGGCCGGTTGCTCGAGCTGGTCGCGCGGGCGGCGCAGCATACGCGCGAGACCTGGGTCGACGACGAGCGCCAGGCGCGCGAGAACGCGACCTTGATCGAGCAGCTATGCCAGGCCTATGAGTGGCTCGAGGCGCAGGACCCGGACAGCGGCCGGTACTTGTGGAGAGAGCTCTCCGACTACGCGCGGGCGCACTGGTCGTACGAGACCCAGGAGCTATTGCACTCGTTGATCATCGAGCTCTATCCGGAGCAGGTCGACGAGCTTGATCTCTACATGGGGGCGAACGAGTATTACGATCTCGTGCCCGATATGACCCTGGATCAACTGGTCGCCAATATCGAGACCCACTACGACTGGGCCCTGGCCTACGACTTCAACGATCCGCAATCGCAATACTACTTCTGGTATCGCTCGGCCGAAAAGGAAGAGCCGCGGCTGGGTGTGCGGGGCATGGACCAGGGCGACGATCGCGAGATGCCGCTCGACATCGCACGCCAGGTCCGGCGCTGCTACGACAAGCTCCAAGCCTACCGGGGGGAGTACGGTGACCGCGTGTCGGTGGTGGAGTTCCTGCTGGAGTACCCGCAGCTCAAGGCGATCGTGCGCCGGGTGCAGTCGATGGCGCGTACGACCTACGGCGAGATCCGGGCCAATCTGATCGATCGCCACATCCTGCCGATGGATCTGCTGCGGTGTAAGCTGTCGTTCTTCGGCGTGACCAAGTTCGATCCGCGCTCGGACCGATGGGTGCGCATCACGTTGTTCCAAGGGGCCCCGCTGGTCGAGGACATCGGTCGGCCGTTCGCCGATGACTGGTTCCTGCCGACGATGCCCGCCGTGGCGTCGACGGAGCCGTCGGCGTGAAGGTCTCGCACAATGAGCTCACGGGCTTGTGCCGGCGAGCGTTCGAGGGCCTCGGCTTCCCCGCGGGCGAGCACGACGACGCCGCCGACATGGTCGTGTGGCTCGAGCAGCACGGCCTCCAAGGTGTGGACGCGTTGCGCCGCGGGCTGGACTATCTCGCCGCAGACCCGACCGCGCGCCTGGGCAAGGCGTTCGAGGACACCTCGATCGCGGTCATCGATGGCCGCGACAAGTCCGTATTGCTGATGGGCAGCCTGGCCGCCGATCTGGTCTATGCCAAGGCCCGGCGCAAGGGCCTGGCCGTGGTGCGCATCCAGCGGTGCCACAACCGCAAGCTCATGCTGGGGTACCTGGGCCGATGTGCCCGGCGTGGGATGAATGTCCTGGCATTTTGGCGGGAGCGCCACGACCCGAGCGTGGTCGAGCAGGTCGTGTCGATCCGCGCCTACGAGGAGTTCCCCACGCTGCTGCGCTACCGCATCGACGACAGCGACACCTTGACGCCGAACCAATCGGTCACGCTGATCTGCTCGCCTCACTTCGCGATGCTGCAATCGCTGCATCCCGATCCGGCGGAGGCCACGCTGCTGCAAGTGTTGGCCCCGGAGGATTTCGAGGCCGAGTCGCAAAAGGTTTGGGAGCATGGCATGGAGGTCGAGGCCGACGTCTGGTCACGCCTCAAGGAGCTATCGGCTCGCACGTTGGTCGAGCCCTCCGAGGAGTCGCGTAGAACCGGCGCGGGTGAGGGCGAGGGCGCCGGTGGCGGTGCGAGCTACTGAGCTCACATTACGGGCGTACGCGAGGCGTGCAAAAGGCGTTGACCCGGGGCACTTTGCACTGGAAGAATCCGCATCGATTCGCTGTGGCCCCCTCCCCAGCGATCCGGCATCATCGCCGTCATGGTTCCCCGTATATGGCCCGCAGTAGTCAGGAGTCGTCCCCCATGTCGGACCTCGTCCAGTCCGAGTGCATCGTCGGCCGTCACGGTGGCTCGCCCAGCGTGCTCGACGGCATCGGTAATACCCCGCTGATCCAGGTCGACGGCGTTTGGTCGAAGCTCGAGTTCCTCAATCCCTCCGGCTCGATCAAGGCGCGCATCGCCAAACATATGATCGAGCGCGCCGAGGCGGAGGGTCAGATCAAGCCGGGCGACACCATCGTCGAGGCCTCCAGCGGCAACTCGGGCAACGCCTTCTCGATGGTCGCGGCGGTCAAGGGCTATCGCATGATGGTCGTGATGCCCAACGGCATGACCTCGGAGCGCCTCGCCATCTCGCGCGCGCTCGGTGCCGAGGTCTTGCTCGTGGGCGAC
>CAYTWS010000279.1:0-3274 GCA_964442145.1 uncultured Ectothiorhodospiraceae bacterium
GCCGCGCGCGGCTGCGAGGTCACCCCGAACGAGCGCGACCCGGTCATCGCTGCGCTGCTCGACGATGGCCTCGCGCGCGCCCGGGCCCACCCCGGGGTCGCCCCCGACGTCGAGCGCATGCGCGTGCTCGAGGCCGAGGCCCGCTCAGTCCTCGAGCGCGACACCACCGACGTCGTGGTCATCGATCCCATGCATCCGCCGCGGAAGAAGTCGGCGGTCGTGAAAAAGGAGATGCGCGTGTTGCGTGAGTGGGTCGGCCCCGACCACGACAGCGAGATGCTGCTGGCGCACGCGATCCCGGCCGCGCGCGAGCGCGTCGTCGTCAAGCGCCCACGCAAAAGCGCCCCACTCGGGGAGCACACCCTCAGTGGCACGGTCACCGGCCGCTCGACCCGCTTCGACATCTACGCCGGCACTGCCGAGCCTGACTGAAACGCCGGTGCCAGGGCCGGCATCCGCCCGCCCCGAGCGGGCGGGCGGCGCCGGCCTTACTTGACCGTGATCACGGTCCCGTCGAAACGGTGGGCGACCTTGTGCGAGGTCGAGCCGATGACCATGCCGGCGAAATCGGAAAGCCCGCGCGATCCCATCACGATGGCATCGACGCCGGTCAAACAAAGCGCCCCGTCCCCGCCGGCCGCCGTTGCCACCGAGCCAGTGGGGCCACCGCCGCACGCCCTCGCGCCTACGCCTGGGCCCCGCAGCAGCGTTTGTACTTCTTGCCACTGGCGCAGGGGCACGGGTCGTTGCGCCCAACCCGCGGTCCCTCATGGCGGATGGTCTCGGTCTGCGGGGTCTCGGCGTCGACGTAGACCCATTCGCCATGGGCGTCGCGCTGGAACCGGGCGCGCTCGCGGTGGCGCTGGCGCACGCCGTGCTCGCGATAGTGGGCGACGAACTCGACCGTCCCGGTCGCGTCCTCCGGCCCACCGCCCTCGGTGGCGATGATCTCCATGCCCAGCCACTGCACGCGCTCGGCCCAGCGCCGCGTACCCTCGACGTCGATATCGTCGCGGCTGGCGGGATCCTGGGTGCGCTGCAGATACGCCATATCGGCGAAGGTGTGCGCGCTATAACGCGCGCGCATGAGCTCGGCTGCCGTCGCCGGGCTGGCCTCGCCGCGGATCATGGGGCCGCAGCACGCGTCGTACGCGTGGGCCGAGCCGCAAGGGCATTGCGCCATGGTCTTCCTCCTGTCGATCGATAGCCGGGGCCGTCGCCTCATTCGATGTGGCGGTGAGCGGGCGCGCTTCCGGGACCGGCCGCATCCAAATCGACCGCGAGCACACGCCGCCCCAGCAGTGTCATATAGCCCACGAAGCGCTCACCGCCGGACTGGGTGAACTCGAACCGGTAACGCCGCCGCAGGCGCACGCGCCCGCGCTCGTCGCGGCGCGGCTGGATGCGGTCGAGGACGACCGAGTCGTCCAGGAACTGGACCCCGAACGCACGGCATGCCCGGCGGGCCCCGGCGATCGCATGCTCACGCACACGCATGGCCGTCCACCACCAGCCCACCGCCGCGACCAGAAGCACTAGCCCGACGAGCTCCTTCATCTTGTGCCTGCATCGCGGCGCCCGGCCGCTTCGCCGTATAATGGGATCACATCGCACCCAGGGCCGCGCAGCGGGCCGTCAACCTTGCAGGAGTACGCGATGGATGAGAAGACCCGCACCGAGGTCGAGGCACAAGCATTCCGCACGCTGGTCGAGCATTTGCGCCAGCGCACCGATGTGCAAAACATCGATCTCATGGAGCTAGCCGGCTTCTGCCGCAACTGTCTGTCCAAATGGTATCGCGCCGCCGCCGAGGAGCGTGGTGTCGACATGGACTACGAAACCGCGCGTGAGATCGTCTACGGCATGCCCTACGCCGAGTGGAAAGCACGGTACCAGGAGGAACGGTCACAGTGGTCCGGCGACGCGCAAGGCGGTGCATCGGAGCACCGATAACGGGCGCGTATCCGTCGGCGCCCATGCCGGGGACCGCCAACCGGCTCGATCCCGACCGACCAACAGGCGCGGACGGCGCGCTGCGATCGCCCATAGGCCCGATTTATCGATGGTGTAGCAGGTTTGTGGCGATTCGCGGGGGCTGCGCGCCCGCCGCGCCTTGCATTGGACGCGTGGACACGATTCAATAGATTCGTTTCGAGCGAAGCGCCGATTGCTTACAGCAGTCGCGATTGCGTCGGTAACGATCGGGAGCCGAGCGTTTCGCTACAACACACCCAGGGCCTCACTCGCCGCACCCACTGGCTCGCTTTTGCCCAGCGCGGCGCGCGCGTGGCCCAGCCGTCAGCGCGAATATCGATCCTGCGCCGAGGGCTGGGGATCGGCCCCGAACGCAGTGCCCGAACATGAGTAACGACTCTCCCATGCACGCGTTGTGGAGCACCTCGCTCCTCGACGGCGGCAATATCGGCTACCTCGAGGCGATCTACGAGGCCTACCTCCGCGACCCCGAATCGGTGCCGACCGAGTGGCGCCGCTACTTCGATCGACTGCCCCAGGTCGACGGCGTCACACAGCCCGATCTACCGCCCTCGGAGATCCGCCAGCAGTTCTACCGTTTCCGGTCGTCGCCGGGGGCCGCGCGCACCGCCCCGGCGGAGTCGCGCAGCGCCGAGCACGAGCGCAAGCAGATCCGCGTGCTGCAGCTGATCAACGCCTACCGTTTCCGAGGCCACCGCCACGCCAAGGTCGACCCGCTCGAGCGTTGGGAGGCCCCCGAGATCGATGAGCTCAAGCTGGAGGCGCACGAGCTGTCCGAGGCCGACCTCGACACCGTCTTCCAGACCGGCTCACTGCAAGGCATCGACGACGCGCCCCTGCGTGACATCCTCAACGTCCTGCAAAAGACCTATTGCGGCTCGATCGGCGCCGAGTACATGCACATCGCCGACACCAGCGAGAAGCGCTGGCTCCAGATGCGCCTGGAGAAGCCCCACGGCCAACCCCAATTCGCGACCGAGCGGCGGCGGTGGCTGCTCCAGCGGATCACCGGTGCCGAGACCATCGAGCGCTACATGCACGCCAAATACGTCGGCCAGAAGCGTTTCTCGCTCGAGGGCGGCGAAGCGCTGATCCCGATGCTCAACGAGATCGTCGAGCGCGCGGGCGACCAAGGGGCCAAGGAGATCGTGATGGGCATGGCCCACCGCGGGCGCCTGAATGTTTTGGTCAACATCCTCGGCAAAAAACCGGCGGATCTATTCGAGGAATTCGAGGGCCACGAGGACGACACGCTCGCCGCCGGCGACGTGAAGTATCA
>CAYTWS010000280.1:0-3264 GCA_964442145.1 uncultured Ectothiorhodospiraceae bacterium
GGCGCGGATCGAGCGCGCCGCGCGCAGGGCGCGCTTGACGTCGCGCGTGAATACGGAGGCGGCCAGCCCGTAGGGCGTGTCGTTGGCGACGGCGATGGCCTGTTCCGTGCTGGTGACGGTGATCATCGCCAGCACGGGGCCGAAGATCTCCTCGCGTGCGACGCTCGCCGACGGCGCCACATCGGCGAAGATCGTGGGGCCGACGAACAAGCCCTCGCCGTCGCCGCTGGGGCCGCCGTCCAGAATGGCCTTGGCGCCCTCGGCGCGGGCCGCCTCGATATAGCGGCAGACCTTGTCGTAGTGCTCGCGGTCGATGAGCGCGCCGAGGTGGTTGGCCGGGTCGAGGGGATCGCCCATGCGCCATTCGCGGGCGCGTGCCAGGATGCGCTCGACCAACGGCTCGCGCACCGCCTCGTGGACGATCAGGCGCGAGTTGGCCGAGCAGTTCTCGCCCATGTTCCAGAAGGCGGCGTTGAGCACGTGATCGGCGGCGAGGTCCAGATCCTCGGCGTCGTCGAGCACCACACAGGGGTTCTTGCCGCCGCACTCGAGTACGACGTTTTTCAGGTTGCTCTCCGAGGCATAGCGCAGGAACGCGCGCCCCACCTCGGCCGAGCCCGTGAACGAGATCATGTCGACGTCGGGGTGGCACCCCAGCGCCTCGCCGGCGCCCGGCCCGTCGCCGGTGATCACGTTGAACGCCCCGTGCGGCACGCCCGCCTCGTGGGCGAGCTCGGCGACGCGCAGGGTGGTCATGGAGGTCTGCTCGGCCGGCTTGACGATCACGCTGTTGCCGGCGCCCAGGGCGGGGCCGAGCTTCCAGGCGAGCATCATCAGGGGGAAATTCCAGGGGACGACGGCGCCGACCACGCCCACGGGCTCGCGCACGATCATGGCCATGGCGTCGTCGCCGGCGGGGGCGGTCTCATCGTAGAGCTTGTCGATCGACTCCGCGTGCCACTGGATGCAGTGGATGGTCTCGGGGACATCGACCGTGGCGCAGTCGCGGATCGGCTTGCCCGAGTCCAGGCTCTCCAACACCGCGAGCTCGTGGCGGTTGCGCTGCAGCAGCTTGCACAAGCGGATCATCACCTGCTTGCGCTCGCTCGGGTGCATGCGCGACCAGTCGCCGCGGTCGAAGGCCTCGCGCGAGCGGCGCACGGCGAAATCGACGTCGTCGGCGTCGCAGGCAGCGAGATGGCCCAAAACCTCGCCCGTCGCGGGGTTGCGCGTGTCGAGCGTGCGCCCGGACTGGGCCGGCCGGTAGGCGCCGTCGATGTAGGCGTCGGTCGGCGGCGACAGCGCGGCCGCGATCGCGGCGTACTCGTCACGCGTTAGCAGCTCGGACATGCCCGTTCCCCCGGTCGCTGGCCTCGTGGGTCTGCTCGATGTGGCGCACGGTGGTCTGCAACGTGCGGATCGTGGTCTCCAGTGCGCGCGCCTCGTCCTTGTTGAGCTCGCGCAGCGGCCGCCGCACCGGCCCCGCGGGCAGGCCCTGGTAGCGCGCGCCGTGCTTGATCGATTGCAGGAATTTGCCGCCGCCCTCGAGGGTGCGCATCAGCGGCAGCATCGCCGACATGATGCGCCGCCCGCGGTCGAAGTCGCCGTCGACGACGCAGGCGCGGTAGAGCGCGATGTGCTCGCGCGGGACGAAGTTCGAGCCGGCACAAACCCAGGCCCGGGCCCCCCAGGCGAAGTACTCGAGGGCCTGGTCGTCCATGCCGCAGCAGGCCTGGATGTGCGGGAAGTCGCGCGCGAGCGCGTGCAGGCGGTTGATGTCGCCGCTGGATTCCTTGATGGCGCAGAAATTCGGGTTGCGGCCGACGCGCTCGAGGAACTCGTCGCCCATCATCACACCCGTGCGCGACGGGAAGTTGTAGAGCATGACCGGCAGGTCGGCGTGGCGCTCGACCTCGATGCAGTGCAGGGCGAGCTCGCGCTCGGTCGGCAGCGCGTAGTAGGGCGAGCCCAGCAGGATGGCGTCGGCGCCGGCCGAGCGCGCCGCCTCGGCGTAGTAGGCGGCATCCTCGGTGCGCAGCGCGCCCACGCCGACGACCAGCGGCACCCGCTCGCCGACGATCTCGCGCGCCCGGTGCATCATCTCGACGCGCTCTTCGCTGGTCTGGGCGTAGTATTCGCCGGTGGTCCCGCCGAGCACGATGCCGTGGACCCCCGCGCCGATGAGATGGTCGACCACGGTGCGAAAGCCCTCGTAGTCGACGGAGTGGTCGGCGTGGAACGGTGTGATCACCGGGGTGTAGATGCCCTCGATATGCATTGCAGCCTGCCGCCGGGCGTTTTGTATACGGTGAGTATACAATTCGCGGCTAGGCTGTCAACATGGTCTGCCATAGAATGCAGCGCCGACGTAGACGTCCCGGGAGGTGAGCCGTGGCCCGCAAGATGACCAAGGAGAGCCTGTACGACGAGCTGCGACGCCGCATCATCACGATGGATCTGGCGCCGGGCGCCGACCTGGACGAGGCCGAGCTGAGCGCGGCCTACGGCATGTCGCGCACGCCCGTGCGCGAGGTACTCATCCATCTGCAGTGCGAGGGTCTCGTGGTTTCGCGGCGCAATCGCGGGGCCTCGGTCGCGCCCCTCGACGTGACCACGCTGCAGTCGTGGTTCGAGGCCGCACGCATGATGCACCGGGCCATCGTGCGTTTGGCCTGCTGGCGGCGGACCCAGACCGACATCGAGGCGATCCGGGAGGCCATGTACCAATTCGAGTCGGCGATGGCGGGCCAGCAGACCCTGGAGATGATCTACGCCAACGAGCGCTTCCACGACCGCATCGGCCAGGCCGCGCGCAACCCCCATCTCTACGGCACCTACCGCCGGATCCTGACCGACCACGAGCGCATCTCGCAGCTGTGCTACAGCCATGAGATCGAGCACCGGGCCGAGGACGAGAAACAGCTCACGCTCGACCAGCACCGCCAACTCTTCGACGCGATCGTCGCCCGCGACAGCGCCACCGCCGAGCAGATCAGCGAGGCCCACCTCTCGCTCTGCCGCGACGGCCTGCGCAACACGCTCGAGGGCGCCGAGCAGGTGCTCGCCGACGTCACTTTGGACGCGGGCTAGGTAAGCGCTGATTGATACCGGATACGGGTCTCATCCCATCCTGCCAGTCGGGCCTTGAGTCCGACCGGCCAGTCATCCTGTTGGCCGGGCTTTGAGTCCATCCCGCCAGTAACCCTGTGGGCCGGGCTTTGAGTCCATCCCGCCAGTAACCCTGTGGGCCGGGCTTTGAGTCCA
>CAYTWS010000281.1:0-3264 GCA_964442145.1 uncultured Ectothiorhodospiraceae bacterium
TCGTGGTCATGGCCGCCGGGCTGCGTCCGAATCTGACCTGGAATCCGCTCGAGGACATGACCACGGTGACGGTGCGCATCGTCGCCGCGCTCACCGGCGATACGGCGTTCGACAGCGCCGAGACGCTGTCGGCGTTCGCCCTCGGCCTGACCCTGTTCGTCATCACCCTCGCGCTGAATCTGGTATCGACGATCATGGTGCGGCGTTTCCGACAGAAGTACAGCGGCTAGGCCATGGCTGACAAGACCCCATCCAATCCAACGGGCGCGCGCGGCTTCGGTGCCGACAGCCGGATCGAGCGGCGCTACCGCAAGGAGCGGCGCTTCCGCCGCGCATGCGTGGGCGCGCTGATCGTATCGGCGACGTTCCTGGTGATCTTCTTCGCCAACATGATCTACGCGGGCGCGCCCGCCTTCTGGCAGACCCAGATCCGCGCCGAGGTCGACTACAGCGCGGCCGAGACGAGCGGGCGCGAGGCCGTCGCCGACGAGGTCGCGCCGTTCGTCAGCCGCGGCTTCCTGCGGCTGTTGCCACAACGCCTCGAGCGCGAGGCCGATCTGGCCGGCACGGTGCGCGAGGAGTGGCTGCTGGCGCGCGCCGATGTCGATCAGTATCGCAAGGGCGATGATGGTGCCCTGGAATCGCAAGCCGCGGCGACGATCGACCGCCTCGAGGAGCAGGGCCGGCTGCGCTTCACCTTCAACCACTGGCTCTTCACCCACGGCGAATCCACGCTGCCCGAGCTCTCCGGTCTCAAGTCGGCGATCGTGGGCAGCCTCTATGTGCTGGCGCTGACGCTGGCGTTCGCCTTCCCCGTGGGCGTGATGACGGCCGTCTATCTGGAGGAGTTCGCGCCGGACAACCGCCTCACCCAAGCGATCGAGATCAACATCAACAACCTCGCCGCCGTGCCGTCGATCCTGTTCGGCCTATTGGGGCTGGCCATCTTCATCAACTTCTTCGGCGTGCCGCGCTCGTCGGCGCTCGCCGGGGGGCTGACGCTCGCGCTGATGACGCTGCCCATCGTCATCATCAGCACGCGCGCGGCCCTGCGCGCCGTGCCCGACAACATCCGCGAGGGCGCGCTGGCGATGGGGGCGACGCGCTGGCAGACGGTGCGCGACCACGTGCTGCCCATGTCGTTGCCGGGCATACTGACCGGGACCATCATCGGCCTGGCGCAAGCGATGGGCGAGACTGCGCCGCTGCTGCTGATCGGCATGATCGCCTATATCCCGGACGCACCCACGACGATCACCGACGCGGCCACCGTATTGCCCGCGCAGATCTTTACGTGGGCGGGCATGCCGGAGCAGGCCTATGAGTCGCGCACCGCAGCGGCGATCCTCATACTGTTGGGCGTGCTGATCGCGCTCAATGCCACCGCGGTCTATCTGCGGCGCAAGTTCGAGCGGCGCTGGTGATGCCGGCGCCACGGGAGGAGCGACCATGAGCGAAGCCGAAGAGACGGAGGCGGTCGAGCCGAGCGACGGAGGCGGCGCGCCGGATCGGTCGCCGGCGTCCATCGGGCGCCCCGAGGTGGCCGAGCGCACCGACACCGGCGAAGAGACCCCGCCGGCCAAGGGGCGGGTGCGCGATCTGAGCCTGTGGTACGGCGATACCCAGGCGCTGTTCGACATCGATCTCGATCTCATCGAGCGCCGCGTGACCGCACTCATCGGGCCTTCGGGCTGCGGCAAATCGAGCTTCCTGCGCTGCCTCAACCGTATGAACGATCTGGTGCCATCGGTCCGTGTCGCCGGCAGCGTCGAGATCGACGGCCAGGACATCTATGAGCGCTCGGTCGACGTGGTGCAGCTGCGCGCGCGTGTCGGCATGGTGTTCCAAAAGCCCAACCCGTTTCCGAAATCGATCTACGAGAACATCGCCTACGCCCCGCGGATCCACGGGTTCGCGCGCAACCGCTCCGAGATGGACGAGCTCGTCGAGCGCTCGCTTCGCCGCGCGGGTCTGTGGAAGGAGGTCGCCGATCGCCTCGACGTGCCGGGCACGGCGTTGTCGGGCGGGCAGCAACAGCGCTTGTGCATCGCCCGCGCGGTGGCGGTCAATCCCGAGATCATCCTGATGGACGAGCCCGCCTCGGCGCTCGACCCGGTCGCGACGGCGACGATCGAGGAGCTCATCGCCGAGCTGCGGCGCAACTACACCATCGTGATCGTCACCCACAATCTGCAGCAGGCGGCTCGGGTGGCCAACTACACGGCCTTTTTCCACATGGGCCAGCTGGTCGAGTACGGCGACACCGAGACGATGTTCGTCAATCCGCGGGAGAAGCGCACCGAGGACTACATCACGGGGCGCTTCGGCTGAGGCACGCGCCGGCGCGCGCTGCTATAGTGAGACGAAGACCGGTCAACAGCGGCACGGGTTGGGCAAGCACGGGGTACCGGGTATGTTCTAGATCGGGCTTTGGCCCGACAGCGCCGTGAATGTCGGCACCGGTCGGATGCGCACTGCAGCCCCAGGGCTGTCGCACTGAAGTGCGACCTACAAGTTGATGTTTATAGCCTTGGAGGGGCAGTAGGTATCGCATCTCGGGGACGCTAGGGTCCCCGTTCCGAGTGAACGCACGACGGAGGAACGCAGTCATCGAGACCTTCAACCGCGGCCAGCACATATCCCAAGAGTTCGACGAGGAGCTCGACGACATCCGCAACAAGGTCATGACCATGGGCGGTCATGTCGAGAAGCAGCTCAGCGAGGGCCTGCGTGCGTTGCTGGGTAGCGATGTCGAGATCGGGCGCAAGGTGGTGCAGGGCGACTACCGCATCAATTCGCTCGAGGTCGAGATCGACGAAGAGTGCACCCGCCTGATCGCGCGGCGCCAGCCGACCGCCAGCGATCTGCGCATGGTGGTGACCATCATCAAGACCATCACGGATCTCGAGCGCATCGGTGACGAGGCCGAGAAGCTGGGGCGCTTCGCCATCGACATTGCCGACGAGAGCGGCCATCCCGAGCAGGAGATGCTGGTGGGCGTGCAAAACCTGGGCGAGCACGTGCGGGCGATGCTGCGCAACACGTTGGACGTGTTCGCGCGTGTTGATGCCCAGACCGCCCTGCGCGTCGCCGAGGAAGAGTCGAAGATCGACCAGGAATACGAGGGCGTGGTGCGTCAGCTCATCACGCACATGATGGAGGACCCGCGCTCGATCAAGGGCGTGCTGTCGGTGCTGTGGTGCGTGCGCGCGCTGGAGCGGGTCGCCGACCACGCACGCAACATGTGCGAGTACGTCGTCTACA
>CAYTWS010000282.1:0-3254 GCA_964442145.1 uncultured Ectothiorhodospiraceae bacterium
TTTGCGCGATGCGGGCGATGAGCTCCTCGACCTTCTTGCCGACCACCATCATCATATCGGCGAACTCGTCGATGACGACGACGAGATAGGGCATGGGCTCGAGGATGGGCGCCGGCGCCTCCGGATCGGCGGCCTTGGCCGGATCGTAGTAGGGATCGCGGATGGGCTCGCCCCGGTCGATCGCCTCCTGGACCTTGCGGTTGTAACCGGCCAGATTGCGCACACCCTGCGACGCCATGAGCTTGTAGCGGCGCTCCATCTCGCCGACGCACCAGCGAAGCGCATTGGCCGCCTCGTTCATGTCGGTGACCACGGGGGCGAGCAGGTGCGGTATACCGTCGTAGGCATTGAGCTCGAGCATCTTCGGGTCGATGAGGATCAGGCGCACGTCCTTGGGCAGCGCCTTGTAGAGCAGGCTCAACAGCATCGCGTTGACGGCCACGGACTTGCCCGAGCCGGTCGTTCCCGCGACCAGCAGATGCGGCATGCGCTGCAGGTCGGCGACCACCGGCGCCCCGCTGATGTCGTGGCCCAGCGCCAAGGTCAGCGGCGATTTCGCCTGGTCGTAGGCCTTCGAGCGCAGCACCTCGGATAGGCGCACCATCTGGCGCTGCTCGTTCGGGATCTCCAAGCCCACGGTGGACTTGCCCGGGATGACCTCGACCACGCGCACGCTCACCACCGACAGCGCACGCGCCAGGTCCTTCGACAGATTCGTGATCGAGCTGACCTTGACGCCGGCGGCCGGCTGGAGCTCGAAGCGGGTAATCACGGGCCCCGGATGAACGGCGACCACCTCGGCCGAGACCTTGAAATCGTCGAGCTTGTGCTCGAGCAGGCGCGACATCGCCTCGAGCGATTCCTCGGAGTAGCCGCCGCCGTCGTCGCGGCCGGCCTCGAGCAGCGTCAACGGCGGCAGCGAGCTGTTCGCGGGCGGCTCGAACAGCTGGATCTGCTTGTCCTTTTGCGCGCGCGCGCTCTCCTCGGGCGCATCCACGGTGGGCTCGATCTTGGGCGCGGCCTTCTTCTTCGCGGCCGTTTTCTTCTTGCCGGGCTTCGCGCTCTTTGGGCCGCCGGTGTGCTGGGTAACCGCGACCTGGCGCTGGCGCCGGGCGCGGCGCGCCTGCAGACGCTCGCGCACGGCCGCAAAGCCGCGGCGCAGCCAGGCGACCCCGCGCAGGGCCAGCGCGCCCACCGCGTCCATGACGTCGAACCAAGACAGCCCCGTCGCCAGCGTCGCCCCCGCGAGGAACACGGCCAACAGCAGCAGCGTCCCCCCGAGCATGCCGAGCACGCGCACCACCTGGTCGCCCAGCATCGCCCCCAGGACACCGCCGGCCTCGGCCCCGATCGGCAGCGTCTCGGGCACGGCGGCGAAGTGCAGCGAGGCCAGCCCGCAGGCCGCCAGGACGGTGACGACGAAGCCCGCCCAGCGGATCATGTGGAACCGCAGGGCCCCGCCCCAGGCCTCAGCGGTGGGCCCCCGGAAGACCAGCCAGGCGGACCAGCCGACGATCAGGGGCAACAGATAGGCGACATAGCCCAGCAGGTACAGCGCCACGTCGGCGAACCAAGCGCCGGCGCGTCCACCCGCGTTGACCACGCGCCCGCCCGAGCCCGTGTGCGACCAGCCGGGGTCGGCAGGATTGAAACTGACCAGGGCGATCAGCAGATAGGCGGCGACCGCCAGGAGGACGTAGAGGGCGCCCTCGCGCAGGGCGCGGTGGACGTGGCGGGCGATCGGCGGCGGACCCTCGGCTTGCCGCTGCTTCTTGGCCTGCGCCAATGCGCGTACCCCATGCGGTGAGCGGATGCGCGTCCCTGACGCGGGCAGGCGCGGTTTACTCGGGACGCGGCCGCTACGTAAGATTACCGGCCCTCGCTGCACGGGCCGGCGTGACATCCGGGAGATTATACATGAGCGACCCCCAGCATTGCCGTTTGCTCATCCTGGGCTCGGGCCCGGGTGGCTACACCGCCGCCATCTACGCGGCGCGGGCGAACCTCGAGCCCGTGCTGATCACGGGCATGGAGCCCGGCGGCCAGCTCACCACGACCACCCATGTGGACAACTGGCCCGGCGACAACAACGACCTGCAAGGCCCCGAGCTCATGGAGCGCATGCAGCGCCATGCCGAGCGCCTGGGCAGCGCGATCGTCAACGATCACATCCAGAAGGCCGACCTATCCCGGCGCCCGTTCCACCTCGAGGGCGATAGCGGCGCCTACACCTGCGATGCGTTGATCATCGCCACGGGGGCGACCGCGCAGTATCTCGGGCTCGAATCGGAGGAGCGATTCAAGGGCCAGGGCGTGTCCGCCTGCGCGACCTGCGACGGCTTCTTCTACAAGAACCAGGACGTCGCCGTCATCGGCGGCGGCAACACCGCGGCCGAGGAAGCGCTGTATCTGGCGAATCTGGCGCGCCACGTCACGCTGGTGCACCGCCGCGACCGGCTGCGCGCGGAGGCGGTGCTCCAGGACGAGCTCTTCGCGCGCGAGCGCGAGGGGCGCCTGAGCTTCGAATGGCACCACGAGGTCGAGGAAGTCCTGGGCGATCAAATGGGCGTGACGGGCCTGCGCCTGGTCAACAACCAGACGGGCGAGCGCAAGGAGCTGTCGCTGATGGGCATGTTCCTGGGGATCGGCCACGTGCCCAACACCGGCCTGTTCGAGGGCCAGCTCGACATGAAGGGCGGCTACATCATCGTCCAGAGCGGCCTGCACGGCAATGCCACGGCCACGAGCGTGCCCGGCGTCTTCGCCGCCGGCGACGTCGCCGACCACGTCTATCGCCAGGCGGTGACGTCGGCGGGCACGGGCTGCATGGCCGCGCTCGACGCCGAACGCTACCTCGCCGAGCAGGCCAAGGACCGCGCGGCCTGAACGGGTCGATCGCGCACGGGGCCGGACGCCGGAGACCGGGCCACTGACTGCGCCCGCTGGCCCGCGCCGCCGGGACGATGCGGGCGCATCGAGGGCTGCGCATGCAGCTGGAAGTCCACCGAAGCCTCGAGGGCATCGACGCCGGCGCATGGAATGCGCTGGTCGGCCCGTTCCCGTTCCTGCGCCACGAGTTCCTGGTGGCGCTCGAGCGCCATGGGGCACTGAGCCGCCAGTTCGGCTGGCTGCCGTACTACCTCGTCGGCCGCGACGACACGGGCGCGATCGCGGCGGCCGCACCCACCTTCGTCAAGGGCAACTCCTACGGCGAGTTCGTATTCGATTTCGCCTGGGCTCACGCCTACGAACGC
>CAYTWS010000283.1:0-2070 GCA_964442145.1 uncultured Ectothiorhodospiraceae bacterium
TCGCGGCGGGTCGCCGCTCCTACATAACCCCTGGGAACGCACTGCGCGTGGATCTGTAGGAGCGGGCACCTCGCCTCGTAGCGGCGTTAGCGGCGGGCATCGCTACGGCCGCGGCCAATGCCGTAATAGATGAAGCCGCGGTCGGCCATGCCGGCGGGGCTGTAGATGTTGCGGCCGTCGAAGATCACCGGCTCGGTGAGCTGGCGGTGGATCAGGTCGAAATTGGGGCTGCGGAAGACCTTCCACTCGGTGACCACGACCAGCGCATCGGCGCCTTCGACGGCCTCTTCCGGCGTATCGCAGAGGGTGAGATCGTCGCGCTCGCCGTAGATTTGGCGGCACTCGTCCATCGCCTCCGGATCGAACGCGCGCACGTGGGCGCCGGTGTTCCAAAGAGCTTCCATGAGCGCGCGGCTGGCAGCCTCGCGCATGTCGTCGGTGTTGGGCTTGAAGGCCAGCCCCCAGAGCGCGAACGTGCGACCGGCGAGCTGGCCACCGAAGTGGCGCTCGATCTTGCTGAATAGCACCTGCTTCTGGTCGGCGTTGACCGCCTCGACCGCCTGGACCATGCGTGGGGTGTAGTCGTACTCGCGCGCGGTCGACTCAAGGGCCTTGACGTCCTTGGGGAAGCAGGAGCCGCCGTAGCCGCAGCCCGGGTAGATGAATTCGTAGCCGATGCGCGGGTCCGAGCCGATGCCGTGGCGAATGGACTCGACGTCCGCACCCAGGCGCTCGGCCAGATTGGCGATCTCGTTCATGAAGCTGATCTTGGTCGCCAGCATGGCATTGGCGGCGTATTTGGTCAGCTCGGCGGAGCGCCGGTCCATGACGATGAGCTTCTCGTGGCTGCGCGAGAACGGGCCGTAAAGGTCGCGCAGCACGCCGATCGCGTCGTCGTCCTCGCCGCCGACGATGATGCGATCGGGCTTCATGAAGTCCTCGATCGCGGCGCCCTCTTTGAGGAACTCCGGATTGGAGACGACGTGATAATCGTGGCTCACGCCGCGCTTGGCGAGCGCTTCCTTGAGGGCGTTCTCGACCTTGTCGCCAGTGCCCACGGGCACCGTCGACTTGGTGACGACGATCTTGTCGTCCTCCATGTGCTGGCCGATGGTGGCCCCGACCTGCAGCACGTGGCGCAGATCGGCCGCGCCGTCACCGTCCGGCGGCGTCCCCACGGCGATGAACTGCACCTGAGCGTGGTGAACGCCCTCTTTCGGATCCGAGGTGAAGTCGATGTGGCCCAGGTCGCGCGCCCGCACGATCAGGTCGTCCAGGCCCGGCTCGTAGATGGGCATCTCGCCGCGGCGCAGCTGCTCGACGCGGTTGTCGTCGACGTCCACGCAGAGGACATTGTTGCCGGCGTCCGCCAGGCAAGCGCCGGTGACCAGGCCCACGTAGCCCGCCCCAAAGACCGTGACGTTCATGGAGGACTTCTCCCTCGTGCGTGTTCTACAGGCGGCGCAGCATACCGGAGCCGGTGGGCCCCGGGTAGGGGATGCGGCGGTAGCGCCGGTGCTCGCGTCGCAGCCCGTGACGGGCGCTTGGGTTGCGCCCATTGTGCCGCCCTATGCCCCGGGGACGGCGGCACAACCCAATGCAGTGAAGCAGAGATTGGGCCGTTCTGCCCGACGCCTGCCGCATCGGAGCAGCGCCGCGGATGGAGGCGGAGTCTGGGGCACGCGCGGTTTCCCCGGATTTTGGGCTGGCGCCTACATCCCGGCTGCCGGGCCACGGCAGCCGGTAGCGTCAACGATCGGTCTTTAGCGCCAACCGTTGGTCTTTGCGAGCGAAGCGAAGCAATCCAGCGCGTTCCGCGGGGGCGGTGCAGGACCGAGCGCTCAGGCTCGACGGTGGATCGCTTCATCGCCTGTCGGCTCCTCGCGATGACGACGGGGCTCGGATACGCCGTAGCCTGGATGGAGCCGGAGGCGGAATCCAGAGCGCGCGGGGGTTCCCCGGATTTTGGGCTGGTGCCTACGTCCCGGCTGCCGGGCCGCGGCAGCCGGTAGCGCCAACGATCGGTCTTTAGCGCCAACCGTTGGTCTTTGCGAGCGAAGCGAAGCAATC
>CAYTWS010000283.1:2170-3243 GCA_964442145.1 uncultured Ectothiorhodospiraceae bacterium
TGGATCGCTTCATCGCCTGTCGGCTCCTCGCGATGACGACGGGGCTCGGATACGCTGTAGCGTGGATGGAAGCCCGTGGCGCTCGGCAGCGCAGGATGTGGCACCTACTCCTCGCCAGGGAGATCCATGTATCGGCCCGCCCAGGCACGCAGTCGATAGAAATCCGACGCGACGACATCGACCAGCGGGGCGGCCGCACCGATTTGGGCGGCCATGAACTCCGGATCCTCGAGGTATTCGTGCACGAGGGTGTCGCGCACGCGGTTGAGTTCGGCCCAGGCCGACGGATCCTCGATCCAGCCGATTTTGTGGGCCGTATTCAGGTTGTCGATGACGCTGCCGACCGACTCGCCGGCGTACTCGAGCAATCGCGGCAGTAGCTTCTTCGTGACGTCCGCCCCACTTGCATGCCGAATGAGTTCAGGCGGCCGATGAAGATGGGACCCTCGGCGTGAGCGGCGAGCCAGCTGGCAGTCAGTTCCTCCCGCTCGCCGAGTAAGAGCCCTCGAACGGCGCTCAAGCGCGCGATCTCCCGCGAAATGCGGCGAAACAGGCGCGGAATGTCGGTATTCAAGCGTCGGTCCCGTCGAGCGCGATGCCTTCGAACCGCGCTACGTCGTCGATCGGCCGGCCCTTGCCGCCGGGCGGCGCGGTCACGAGGTCGATCCGCTGATCGCCCAGCCGCGTGAGCAGCGCGTGGCGCAGCCGGCGCTCCCGTTCGCGGAAGGCGCGCTCGTCACCGGGGGCTTCGATATAGAGGTCGAGGTCGCCGCCACGGCGGCTGTCGTCCACGCGCGAACCGAACAGGCGGACCACAGCGTCCGCGCCAAAGGTGCGCCGCACCTCTTCTCGGATGATTCGGATTTCGTCGTCGCGCAGCCGCATGGCGCAGGGCCCGCCGAGCGTGATGGCACCGATTGTATCAGGGTCTGCGGGCACACCCGTTGGTGCCGTTGACCGGTTCGTTCGCGGCGGGTTGCCCTCCTACATCGCCATTGGGAACGCCTTGCGCGTGGAACGGTAGGAGCGGGCACTGCCCGCGAACCGTCTACGTTTCGCGTGGTTGCCCGATT
>CAYTWS010000284.1:0-2788 GCA_964442145.1 uncultured Ectothiorhodospiraceae bacterium
TGCAGGCGCGCGACATCATGATCCCGCGCTCGCAGATGGTCGTGGTCGAGCGCGATACCACCCTCGAGACCATGCTGCCGCCGATCATCGAGTCGGGCCACTCGCGCTTCCCCGTGATCGACGACAACCGCGACGAGGTCGTCGGGGTCCTGCTCGCCAAGGACATCCTGCGCTACTTCCCCGAGGGCCAGCGCGAGCGCTTCGACCTGCGCGACATCCTGCGAAAGCCCGTGTTCGTGCCCGAGAGCAAGCGCTTGAACACCTTGCTCCAGGAGTTCCGCTCGAGCCGCAACCACATGGCCATCGTCGTCGACGAGTACGGCGGCACCGCGGGGCTGATCACGATCGAGGACGTGCTCGAGCAGATCGTCGGCGACATCGACGACGAGCACGACTCCGACGAGGAGCCCCAGATCCGCGAGCACGGCTCGGGGCGCTACACCGTCGATGCCCTCACCCCGATCGAGGATTTCAACGCCTTCTTCGAGTGCGCCTACGGCGACGAGGGCTTCGACACCATCGGCGGGCTGGTGGTCCACCACCTGGGCCACGTCCCCGTGGCCGGCGAGACCGCCACCATCGATCGCTTCTGGTTCCGAGTGCTCGACGCCGACAGCCGGCGTATCCGTGAGCTCCAGGTCGTGTGGCTCGATCGCGCCGACACCCCCGAGACCGAGGACGCGTCCGACTGACGCTGGGAGCCCGCGCGCTGTGCGGGCCGGTCGCTCGCGCGGTGAGGATTGGGTGGCGCCGGCCAATCGGCTAGGCTTGCGCCCGTTACCGCGATACGGGAGCCACACGGCGCGCCATGATCGCTCACGCCATCCCCAACCTGCATTGCTGCACGCGTCGCCCGTGCGGCGGCGTCGTTTAGCCCATGGCGCGGTTGACCGACGCCCGCCGCGCGCTCGTCTACGCGTATCGCCCGATCGCCACGCGGGCGCGCTGCGATGCCTGGGCGGTTGTTGCCGGTGCCGCGACGGTGCCGGCATTCGCCCCCTGGGGCTGGTGGCCGCTGGCGATCATCGGCCCGGCCGTATTGTTCCTGCTGTGGCGTGCGTGTCGCCGGGGGCGGGCGGCCTGGCGCGGCTGGCTCTTCGGCGTAGGCTTCTGGGGCGCCGGCGTCTACTGGATCTATTTCAGCCTGCACCACTTCGGCGCGGCCGTGGCCCTGCTCGCTGGCGGGCTCACGGTCGTCTTCGCCAAGGGCCAGGCGCTGACACTGGCGCTGTTGGGCTTGCTGGTCGCCTGGAACGAGCCCGAGCGTCGCGGGGCGGTGTGGCTGGTACTCATCGTGCCCGGGGCCTGGGTGCTGCTGGAATGGTTCCGTAGCTGGTTCCTCACGGGCTTTCCGTGGCTGCTGCTGGGCACGAGTCAGACCGACACCTGGCTGGCCGGGTATCTCCCGACCGTCGGCGTCTACGGCGCCGGTCTCGCCGTTGCCGTCTCCGCGGGCGCGCTTGCCGCGCTCGTGCGAACCCGCTGGCTCGCGGGGGCCACCGCGGTGTTGGCCGCGGCCGCGGTCTGGGCCGGTGGGGTCGCGCTCGATCGCATCCAGTGGACCCACTCCGGGGCGCTACCGTTCGACGCCGCCTTGGTGCAGGGCAACGTCGCCCCCGAGCAGAAATTCGCCGATCTCGAGGCCTCGCTCGAGCGCTATACGAGCGACACGCGTGAGGTCGCCGACACGGCCGAGGTGGTGCTATGGCCCGAGACGGCGGTGCCGACCTTCTATGAGCGCGAGGCCGAGCGCCTCAACGCGTTCGCGCGCGAGATGCACGCCAGCGACACCCACGTCGTCACGGGCGTGTTCACCTTCGGCGACGCCGGCGAGCGCTACTACAACGCGGTGCGCCAGTTGGGCCCGGGCAAGCGCGACTACCGCAAGCAGCGCCTGGTGCCGTTCGGCGAGTACATGCCGCTTCGCAGCCTGCTCGGCTTCTTCGAGCGCTTCATCGAGATCCCGATGTCCGACATCGCCCAGGGCCGTGCGGACCAACAGGCGCTCGAGGTGGGGCGCTACCGGATGGGCGCGTCGGTTTGCTATGAGGCCGCCTATCCCGGTGTGATCGCCCGGGCGGTGCCGCCGGCGACCGTGTTGCTCAATGTGAGCAATGACGCCTGGTTCGGCGACTCGACCGCGCCCGCCCAGCATCTGCAGATCGCGCGCACGCGCGCACACGAGCTCGCTCGGCCCATGCTGCGCGCGACCAATACGGGTATCAGTGCGATCATCGATCACCGCGGCGAGGTCGTCGCCCGCGGCCCGCAGTTCGAGCCCGCGGTGGTCGAGGCGCGCATCGAGCCGCGCGGCGGGCTCACGCCGTTCGCCCGATGGGGTAGCGTGCCGGCGTTGGTGGCCGCGCTCGCGCTGGTGGCGGTGCCGGTGGGCGTGCAGGTCTACCGCAGCCGGCTCGGGCCGGGCAGCGCGCAATAACCGGCGCCGGGGAATCGCTACCGCCAACGCCGGTTGTTGCCTGTGCCGCGGCGAGCGCCGTGGCTCGACCGTGCCGTGCCCGACGTACCCCGAACGGGGGCCCAGCGGGCAAAAACCGGCCTACGGGTGGTGTGCACGCAACCGGAAAAATCATTGGTAGGCCGGTTCTTGCTCGCCGACGGGCCACGCGCGCCATCCACCGGCACCGCGGCCAACGCGCCATCCGGGCGGCCACCGCCCCAAGCAATAACCGGCGTTGGGGGTAAACCGATACCGCCGACGCCGGTTGTTGCCTTTGCCGCGGCGAGCGCCGTGGCTCGACCGTGCCGTGCCCGACGTACCCCGAACGGG
>CAYTWS010000284.1:2888-3221 GCA_964442145.1 uncultured Ectothiorhodospiraceae bacterium
AATAACCGGCGTTGGGGGTAAACCGATACCGCCGACGCCGGTTGTTGCCTTTGCCACCCGCCGGCGCAGCGGCACCCAAAGCGCGTGCCGGGCGCAACTCGAGCGGGTGTCCACCGGGCAAAAACCGGCCTACGGTCGCCGAATCGAGGTGCTTGATCGGTCCTCGTCGCCCGATGCGAGGTAGGCCGGTTCTTGATCCCAATGCACCACGCACGGTCGTCGGTAGGCACCGCCGGCCTACGTGCGCACTTCACCCGTCGCCGGTCGCCGGTCGCCCGTCGCCCTTCGCCCTTCGCCCTTCGCCCTTCGCCCTTCGCCCGTCGCCCTTCGCCC
>CAYTWS010000285.1:0-3217 GCA_964442145.1 uncultured Ectothiorhodospiraceae bacterium
AATAGGCCGAGGCGCCCAGCGCGACGGCCATGTAGCCCAGCTGCGAGATCGTCGAATAGGCGATGACGCGCTTGATGTCGTGCTGCACCAGGCCGACGAGGCCCATCAACAGCGCCGTGATGCCGCCGAGCACCAGGATGAGCGACAGCGCCGCCTCGGAGAGCTCGAACAGCGGCGCGAGCCGAGCGACCATGAAGATGCCCGCGGTGACCATCGTGGCGGCGTGGATCAGCGCCGAGATCGGCGTCGGGCCCTCCATCGAGTCGGGCAGCCACACGTGCAGCGGCACCTGGGCCGACTTACCCATGGCCCCGATGAACAACAGGATGCAGGCGACCGAGATCACGGGCCACTCGACGCCGGCAAAGACGCCGATGCGGGCCTCGGCGAGCGCGTCGGTGCGCGCGAACACCTCGGCGTAGTCGATCGTGCCCGCGTAGGCGGCGATCGCGCCGATACCGAGGACGAAGCCGAAGTCACCCACGCGGTTGACCAGGAACGCCTTGAGGTTGGCGAAGATCGCGGACTCGCGCTGATACCAGAAGCCGATCAGCAGGTACGACATCAGGCCGACCGCCTCCCAGCCGAAGAACAGCTGGAGGAAGTTGTTGGCCATGACCAGCATCAGCATGAAGAAGGTGAACGCCGCGATATAGGCGAAGAAGCGCTGGTAGCCCGGATCGTCGTGCATGTAGCCGATGGTGAATACGTGCACCGCCAGCGACACGCCGGTGACGGTCGTCATCATCAACACCGTCAGCCGGTCGACCAGGAAGCCGATCTCGAAGCGGATGCCATCCGAGACCATCCAGGTGTAGATGGCCTCGTTGAAGACCTCGCCGCCGGCGAAGACCAGCTCATAGAGGGCTACGAGCGACAGGAAGAACGAGATCGCGACCGCACCGATGCAGACCGTGTGCGCGCCCACGCGGCCGATCCGGCGGCCGAACAGGCCGGCGATCAGGGCACCCGCCGCGGGTACCAAGGGGATGGCGAGATACACGGACTCCATCGGCTCAGCCTCGCATCGTGTCCAGGTCGGCGACGTTGATCGTGCCCCGGTTACGGAACAGCACCACCAGGATCGCGAGCCCGATCGCCGCCTCGGCGGCCGCCACGGTCAGGATGAAGAACACGAACACCTGGCCCGTGACGTCCTCTAGGAAGAACGAGAAGGCCACGAAGTTCATGTTCACCGCGAGCAGCATCAGCTCGATCGACATCAACAGGATGATGACGTTCTTGCGGTTGATGATGATGCCGGCGATGCTGATGCCGAACAGCACGGCACCGAGCACGAGATAGTGTGACAGCGGGATCATCCGATCGCGCCTCCGTAGGCCATATGCGCCAATCCGCGCCAGCCGTTTATCGTTGTTCGGAGTCCATGCGGACGATGCGTAGGCGATCGTCCTTGCTTACCCGCACCTGCTGCGACGGCGTTTGATACTTGGTCGTCTCGGGGCGCTTGCGCATCGTCAGGGCAATCGCCGAGATGATCGCGACCAGCAGGATCACCGCCGCGAGCTCGAATTCGTAGAGATAGTCCGTATACAGCAGGCGCCCGAGCGCTTCGGTGTTGCTGTAGTCCGCCGGCGCCCGCGCGGGCGCGCCATACTCGCCCTCGCGGAAATATTGGGTGCCCAGGATCAACGCGAGCTCGGCGATGATGACCACACCCACGAGCGCCCCCAACGGCAGATAGCGCACGAAGCCCTCGCGCATGGGGGCGATGCTGACGTCGATCATCATCACCACGAACAGGAACAGCACCATCACCGCGCCCACGTAGACGACGATGAGCACGATGCCGAGGAACTCGGCCTCGAGCAGGATCCACAGCGCCGCGGCGGTGAAGAACGCGAGCACGAGGAACAGCACCGAGTGCACCGGGTTGCGTGCGGTGATCACCCGCAGGGCCGCGGCGATCATGACCGCAGCGAACAACCAGAACGTGACGATCTCGAGGGCCATGGGACTCCCTTGCGTCAGCGGTAGGGCGCGTCCAGCTCGCGCGCCCGGGCGATTTCTTGTTCGTATGTGTCGCCGATCGCGAGCAGCTCCGGCTTGGTGATGATCTGCTCACCCCGCTGCTCGAAGTGGAACTCGTGGATGTGGGTCTCGACGATCGAGTCGACCGGGCACGACTCCTCGCACAGCCCGCAGTAGATGCACTTGAACAAATCGATATCGTAGCGCGTCGTCCGGCGCGTGCCATCGGCGCGCTCCTCCGACTCGATGGTAATCGCCAGCGCCGGGCAGATCGCCTCGCACAGCTTGCAGGCGATGCAGCGCTCCTCGCCGTTGGGATAGCGCCGGAGGGCATGCAGGCCGCGGAAGCGCGGCGACTTCGGCGTCTTCTCCTCGGGATAGGCGATCGTGACCTTGCGCGAGAAGAAATGCCGCCCCGTCAGGCGCATGCCCTTGAGCAGCTCCAACAGCAGGAACGTCTTGAAAAAGCGCGTAATCGCACTCATCGCTGTCACCTCCCGGCTCGAGCCGGTGTAGCGAGGGCGCCGGTCAAGCGAACCACGGCGCCACCTCGTAGAAGGCCATTACACCCTCGACGAAGATCCATATGATCGTCACCGGGATGAAGACCTTCCAGCCCAGGCGCATGATCTGGTCGTAGCGATAGCGCGGGAACGTCGCGCGGAACCACAGATACATAAAGGCCATGATCAGCGTCTTGAGCAGGAACCAATGGACGCCGTCCTGCAGGATGACCCAGTCGCCCGCCCAGGCGTCCGGCCAGGGGGCGTTCCAGCCGCCGAGGAAGAACACGCCGGCCAACGCGGCGATCAGGATCATGTTGGCGTACTCGGCGAGGAAGAAGATGGCGAACGCCATGCCGGAATACTCGACGTGGAAGCCGGCGACGATCTCGGCCTCGCCCTCGGCGACATCGAAGGGCAACCGGTTGGTCTCGGCCACCCCGGAGATCCAGTAGACCACGAACAGCGGTAGCAGCGGGATGAAGTGCCAGTTCCAGATCCAGCCCTCTTGCGCCTGCGTGATCAAGCCCAGGTTCATGCTGCCGCCGATCATGAGCACACCCACCAGGGCGAAGCCCATGGCGATCTCGTAGGCGACCATCTGTGCCGCGGCGCGCAGCGCGCCCAAAAAGGCATACTTCGAGTTCGACGCCCAGCCCGCGATGATCACGCCATAGACACCCAGCGACGTCATCGCCAGGACGTAGAGCAGCGCGGCGTCG
>CAYTWS010000286.1:0-3216 GCA_964442145.1 uncultured Ectothiorhodospiraceae bacterium
GAGCTGTTCAGCGAGGCCTCTTCCGAGCCGTCGTCGCTGGCCTCGGAGCTGCCCGTGTCGCGATACTCCGACAGGGCGCCGACCTCGACCTCGATGGTCTGGCGCTCGCCCTCGCGCAGCACCGCGACGCTCGCGGTCGAGCCCACCTCGGTGCGCCCGACCACCGGCGGCAGATCGCCCGCCTTCTCGATCGCGCGACCGTTGAACGACAGGATGACGTCGCCCGGCTCGATGCCCGCCTCCTCGGCCGGGCTATCGGGCACGACGTCGGAGACCAAGGCGCCGATCGGCTTCTCCAGGCCGAACGACTCGGCTAGCCCCCGGTCGACCGGCTGGATGGTCACCCCGAGATAGCCGCGCGCGACCTCGCCCGACTCCTTGAGCTGCTCGACGTTGTCCATGGCGACGTTGATGGGCACCGCGAACGACAGGCCCATGTAGCCACCGGTGCGGCTGAATATCTGGGAGTTGATGCCGACGACCTCGCCGTCGCCGTTGAACAACGGCCCTCCCGAGTTGCCCGGATTCACCGCGACGTCGGTCTGGATGAACGGGGTGTAGGTGTCGTTCGGCAGCGAGCGATCGAGGGCGCTGACGATCCCTTGGGTGGCCGTGTAGTCGAGGCCGAAGGGCGAGCCGATCGCGAGCAGCCACTGGCCCACCTGCAGCTCGCTGGAATCGCCGATCTTGGCGGGGTCCAGTCCTTGAGCGTCGATCTTGAGCAGGCCGACGTCGCTGGGCTTGTCGAGGCCGACGATCTCGGCCTGGAACTGGCGATTGTCGGCGAGCTTGACCAGGACCTCGTCGGCTTGGGAGACGACGTGGGCGTTGGTCAGGATGTAGCCGTCCTCGGAGATGATCACGCCCGAGCCCAGCGAGCTGCGCTCGCGCTCCTGCGGCCCTTGGGGACCGAAGCGCTTGAAGAATTCGCGGAAGGGGTGCTCCTCGGGCAGTTGCTCCATGCCCGGCGGCACACTGCCTTGCTCGACCGTCGTGGTCGTCGAGATGTTGACCACAGTGGAGCGGTTGTCCTCCACGATCTCGGTGAACTCGGGGACGCTGTGCGCGCTCGCCGTGCTCGCGGCACCGAGCAGCGCCAGTGCGGCACCCATGGGTGCCAGCAGTCGAATCGAATCTCGCATCGAGGCGCTCCTGTCGCGTTGGGTTGGTGGCAGCAGTGCGCTACCCATTGATGGCTATGGTACGGCAAGTGGCCTTACGGCGGCCTTGCCCGGGCATTACCGCTGTGTCATGCGGTGGCATCGGGGATGCTGGGCTTGCGCACGCTGAGACCGCGGCCAACGCGGCCCAATCCCCCGGGCCGTTGCCTGCCGGCGAGCCTTCCAAATGCCCCCACCGCGGTCCATCGAGGCGGGCTCAGCGCTCCGTCTCGATGAGGCGCTTGAGCTCGGCCATGCTGCGCTGCGCGCCGTTGTCGATGGCGCGGCGGATCAGCCCCTGGAAGGGGCGCATATACAGCTCGATGCGCGTGAGCTCGAACGTGAACGCCACGACTGTGGTGGCCGTGCCGACGGTGTCGAAGTCGAAACGGATCCGGAACCAGGGCGAGTGCTCGCTGGTGAACTCGACGTGATAGGGCGCCGCGAACGCCGTCACCCGTACCAAGGTCTCGCTGCGCCGCCCGTGGTCGACACGCACCTGACGGGCTCGGCTGCCCGGACCGACTGCGGCCCCGTCGAGCGCCTCGAGCTCGACGACCTCGGGCGACCAACGCGGATAGTTGTGGAAGAAGTCGTGCACCACGAAGCCGAAGACCGTCTCTACGGGGCGTGCGATCTCGACGCGGGTTTGGGTCCGGACCATGGCGGTGTCGGTGGGCGCCTCCGGCGGTCGACGATACCTCGGGTGCGAGGGATTGGGTAGGTGGGCGAGGCCGGCGGCGGGCCGTTCGGGCCCGTCGCCGGCGGCGAGGATGCCGCGGTCAGCGGATCAGTTGCCGCCCGAACCGCTGCCCGAGCCGCCGCTACCGGAGCCGCCGCTACCGGAGCCGCCGCTACCGGAGCCGCCGCCCTGTTGCGCCATCATCTTCTGCAGGCGCTTTTGCAGCTCCTGGCTCTGGTTGAGCTGCTTGCCGATACGCTGGTACTCGCTGGCGTCCAGGCCGGCCTCCTGGATCGCGCCCATCATCTCCTTGCGCCCCTCCTTCTTGAGCTTGCTCTGCTCCTCTTGGCCCTCGGCCTGCTGGAGCTTTTGCTGGTACTGCGCGCGGACCGAGCGGATGTTGCCGTAGGCTTGGGCGAACTTCTCGAGCTGCGCGTCGGTGACGGGCTCGCCGCTCTGGCCCTCACCCGATTGGTTGCTGGCGTCCGCACCGGAGCCGCTGTTGCCTTGGCCCTCGTCGGCGCCGATGGCGGTCGCGGAGACGGTGAGGCCGAGCGCGAGGGCGGCGGCGGTGATGAAACGGCTGCTTGCGGTCGTTCGATGGATCAATGGGATCTCCCGTTCGTTGTGGCAATAGGGCACGCGGTCCGGCCGTGTGCGTGAGCGTAGGGTGCGGGCGGGCGCATTACCTCGTCCTGTGCACCCGATTACACGGTGTTCATGCCGCCGGCGTTGCCGCGTCGGTCGCCACGCCGGCTTCGCCCTCCCGCGAAAGCCGCGGTCGGGCTCACGCCGAGGCCCGGCTACCCGGGGAACCGGGCACCTCGGCGAGGACCTCGAGGAATTGGGTGCCGTAGCGCTCGAGCTTGTGCTCACCGACACCGGGCACACTGGCCATTTGCGCCAGCGATTGCGGTCGGCGTTCGAGCATCTCGACCAGCGTGGCGTCATGAAAGATGACGTAGGGGGGCACACCCTCAGCCTCGGCGAGCTCGCGCCGGCGTCGGCGCAGTGCCTCCCAGCCGGCACGGTGGTCCGCGGGGCCGGCATCGCGTGCGCGCTTGTTGGCCGCGCGGGTGGCGGCGCCGGGCACGAGGTCTTCGCGCACGGTCAGGCGCTCGTCGCCGCGTAGCAGGGCGCGGCAGCCCGCCGCGAGCCGCAATCCGCCGTGGCCTTGCGGATCGGCTGCCAGGTAGCCCTGCGCCAATAGCTGGCGGGCGAGCGAGAGCCAATACCCGCGGCTCATGTCGGCGCCGATGCCGAACGTCGTCGCGCGGTCGTGGCCCAGGCGTTGGATCCGGTCGTTGGTCTTGCCCGTGAGCACGTCGACGACGTGCGCGGCGCCGAAGCGCTGGCCCGTGCGATAGACCGCCG
>CAYTWS010000287.1:0-733 GCA_964442145.1 uncultured Ectothiorhodospiraceae bacterium
CACGATGCTGCTCGAGCACGTCTGGGACGACCACTTCGACGCGCAGACCAACGTCATCGACGTGCATATCAGCCGGCTGCGCCAGAAGATCGACAAGGGCTTCGATCGCGAGCTCCTGCAAACGGTACGCGGCGCCGGCTATACCCTGCGTGCCGATGACGACTCGGCGTCGGCGTGACGGCTAGAGCATCGCGGTTGCGGCGCTTGCTGCGCAGCACAACGCTGCGCATCGCCATCCTCTATGTCGTGTTGTTCGCCGGCTCGGTCGCCGCCGTGCTCGGCTTCGTCCATTACGCCACGGCGGGCTATCTCGCGCGCCAGACCGATACCGCCATCGCCAACGAGGTCGCCGAGCTGGGCAACCGCTATCGCCAGGGGGGCATCCAGGCGCTGGCGCGCACGATCAGCAACAAGGCCACGACCAACATCGGGCGGCGCTCGGTCTATCTGCTCACCGACGGCGAGCTCAACCCGATCGCGGGCAATATGAACCAGTGGCCCGCGGGCGCCGGCGCCGACAGCGGCGATTGGCTGGAGTTCACGCTCAGCAGCGGCGACGACGAATCGCACCCCACGCGGGCCCGCATCTTCCGCCTCGGGCCCGACAATCAATTCCATCTGCTGGTCGGGCGCAACATCGAGGACCAGCGCGCCTTCCAGGCCGTCATCGGCCCCGCGATGATCTGGGGCATCGCCCTGTACACGCAGGGCGCGAACGTCTATCTCGTGTCGA
>CAYTWS010000287.1:743-3215 GCA_964442145.1 uncultured Ectothiorhodospiraceae bacterium
GGGGCATCGCCCTGTCGACGGGCCTGGCCGTCGTCGGCGGCGTCGTCATGAGCCGCTCCATTGCGCGCCGGCTCGAGCGCATCAACCGAACGGCCCAGGAGGTCATGGCGGGCGATCTGAATCAGCGCGTGCCCGCGCGCGGCGCCGATGACGAGTTCGATCGGCTCGCCAACAGCCTCAACCGGATGCTCGACCAGATCCAGTACCTCATGGAGAGCGTGCGCCAGGTCTCGGACAACGTGGCCCACGATCTGCGTACCCCACTGACGCGCATGCGCTGGCGCCTGGAGCGCTTGGCGGCGGGCGAGGCCCCCCAGGACGAGCTCCTGGAGCAGGCCATCGCCGACGCCGACGGACTCCTCAACACCTTCCACGCCCTGCTGCGCATCGCCGAGGTCGAATCGGGCAGCAAGAGCCGTTTCGTCGAGCTCGACTTGGCCAGCCTGATCGCCGACGTCGCTGAGCTCTACGAGCCCGTCGCCGCCGCCCACGACCAGACCATCGAGACCCGTGAGCCGACCCAGTCCCTATCGATCACCGGCGACCGCGATCTGCTGTTCCAGGCCCTGACCAATCTGGTCGACAACGCGGTCAAGCACACCCCCGAGGGCGGTGCCATCACCATCGCCGTCGACGCCACCGAGGCGGGCTGTGAGCTCGTCGTCGCGGACACGGGCGAGGGCATCCCCGCGGATCAGCGCGAAGAGGTACTACAACGCTTCGTACGCCTGGAGACGAGCCGGGCGTCACACGGCAGCGGCCTGGGGCTGAGCCTGGTCGCGGCAGTCGCGCGGCTGCACAACGGCACCATCCGCCTCGAGGACAATGGCCCCGGGCTGCGGGTGCGCTTGCTTATCCCCCGAAGCGAGGGCGAGCGCGCTCGCGGCGAGGCTGGCCGCGCTTGACAGCGCTGCGGTTAGCGCGGAGCTTTCGGTGGCACAAGCGGCGGCACCGCGCTGCGGAGGAGGCCCGTAATGCTCTATCTGGTCCAGCACGGCGAGGCCGTAGCGAAGGAAACCGACCCGGAGCGCCCGCTCACCGATCGCGGCGCAGGCGATGTCGATAGCATGGGTGCATTCCTGGCAGGCGCCGGGGTGCCAGTGGCGACGATCTTCCACAGCGGTAAATTGCGCGCCGAGCAGACCGCCGACATCTTAGCCGAGCATGTGACGCCCACGCGCCCGCCCGAGACCATGGACGACATCGGTGCGACCGATCCCACCGACAATATCGCCGACGAGCTGTCGCAGTGGTCGGACGGCATCATGCTGGTCAGCCACATGCCCTTCGTCGGCCGCCTGACGGGGCGGCTCACCACGGGTGACGAGCACCGCCCCCTGGCGGCCTTCCTGCCGGGCAGCGTGGCCGCGCTGGAGCACACCGGCGACGACGGCTGGGTCGTCGCGTGGATGCTCCGGCCCGAGCTGATCCGCTGACGCGCCGGCCTGATCGACGCCAATGGCAGCGGCGGGCGACGGCTTTCGTACGAGCTACTGGAGCTATGAGGCGCTGACGGCGCAGCTGCACGCCTGGGCCGAGCAATATCCCCACTACACGCGCTTGCGCTCGCTCGGCCAGACCCCCGAGGGCCGGCAGATCTGGCTGTTGATCGTCGGCGCCGAGGCGCAGGCGCGGCGCCCGGCCGTGTGGGTCGACGCGAACCTGCACGCGGCCGAGGTCTCGGGCACGAGCGTGGCCCTGGCCATCGCCGAGGCCGCGCTCGCCCTGCATGTGGGCGGCGACGCGCCGCCCGTGCCAACGGCCCTGCGCCCGACGCTGGAGCGCATCCACTTCCACATCTGCCCGCGGATCTCGCCCGATGGGGCCGAGCGCATGCTGGAGACGGGCCAGTTCGTGCGCTCGGTACCCCGCACCGACCTGGGCGATCCGAATACGCCCCACTGGCAGCGTCACGATGTCGATGGCGATGGGGCGGTGCGCTACCTGCGCATCGCCGACCCGGGCGGCGGCTTCGTCGAGTCGAGCGAGGCGCCCGGCGTCATGCTGCCGCGCCGCCCCGACGACCCGCCGCCCTACTACCGGCTCTATCCCGAGGGCACGATCGCGAACTGGGACGGCGACCACCTCCCCGAGCCCGACTGGCTCGCAGGGACCACCGATCTCAACCGCAACTTTGCCTGGGATTGGACCCCGGAGCCCGAGCAAGGCGGCGCCGGGGCCTATCCCGGCTCGGCTCCCGAGTCGGCCGCCGTGATGCGCTGGAGCGAGGCCCACCCGGAGCTCTATGCCTGGCTCGATCTGCACACCTTCGGCGGTGTGTTCATCCGGCCGTTGGGCTCGGCCCCGGACAACCGCATGAGCCAGAGCGATCTGCGCATCTATCGCCAGCTCGAGGAGTGGGGCGAGGAGATCGTGGGCTATCCCACGGTCAGCGGCTACGAGGAATTCACCTACGAGCCCGACAAGCCGCTGCACGGCGATCTTACCGACTACGCCTACCATCAGCGCGGG
>CAYTWS010000288.1:0-3215 GCA_964442145.1 uncultured Ectothiorhodospiraceae bacterium
TCGCGCGCCCGATACTTGTTCTCGCAATAAGGGGGCTGCTCAGAGCTCTTCGAGTCGGGATCGGCGAGCTTGGGCTCGACCTCGTCGAGCGTCGCGAGCATGCGCTCGGTCCGGCGCACCACCCATACCGGTTTGCCACGCCACTCGTAAGTGACTCTCTGCCCGGGCTCGAGCTTATCGATGCGCGCCTCGACCGGCGCACCCGCCGCCTGCGCGCGGGCGCTGACGGTCATCGAGCTCACGAACGGCACGGCACCGGCCAAAACACCGGCGCCACCGATGACCGACGTCGCCTGGGTCAGGAAGCGGCGTCGCGCGCGATCCACCTCATCCGAAGCCATCGGAGATCTCCTGCGATCAACCCCTAATACCAAAGCGGCGGCGCCCATGAGGGGCGGCCACCCTTCCACGCAAAGGGCGTAAGGATAGCACACGCGTACACGCTGTGGTCGCGCATACCCGGGCCCTGCTCACGCCGGATTATCCACATCGACGAACCGGTGCGTGAGCCCGAATCGCTCGGCCAGATGCTCGCCCAAGGCACGCACCCCGTCGCGCTCGGTCGCATGATGCCCCGCCCCGTAGAACGCCACCCCGCGCTCGCGTGCGCTATGGGTCGTGCGCTCGGAGATCTCGCCGGTGACGAAGGCATCGACGCCGAGGTCGGCCGCCGCGTCGATGAAGTCCTGGCCGGCACCCGTACACCACGCCAGGGTCCGGATGCCCTCGCGGCCGGCGCTGACATGAATGGGCTCGCGCCCGAGCTCGGCGGTGATTCGTCGGTACAGCGCCGCCTCACCGACGGGCTCGGCCAGCTCACCGTGCCACAGCAAGCCGGGGATACCGGCGACCTCGCGCTGGCCCGTCACCGTGGCACCCAGCCGGCGCCCCAACGCGGCGTTGTTGCCATAGATCGGATGAACGTCCAGGGGCAGATGATAGGCGAGCAGACTGCACCCCGCCTCGACAGCGGTGCGCACCCGGCGGTACTTCATGCCCGTGATGGGCGCGGGCTCGTTCTTCCAGAACCAGCCGTGATGCACGAGCACGGCATCGGCGCCCCACTCGGCGGCCGCCTCCAGCAATGACTGGCAGGCGGTCACACCGGTCATCAGGCGCTCGATGCGCGGGGTGCCCTCGAGCTGCCAACCATTGGCGGTGTAATCGCGGATCGACTGCGCCGCGAGCAGATCATCGATATAGCTGACGAGGGTCGGCGCCTCGACCATACAACGCCTCCGTCGGGCACTCCGCGCGGCTGGAGTGTACACGCGCTGGACGCGGCGCGGCGACCACCGGCCGATCCCGCCGCCCCGAGCCTCCCCCGCGGCTCAAGCGAGCGCCTGCGCCATGGCCTCGACGAGTCGCTCGTTCTGCTCGGGCGTGCCCACGGTCACGCGCAGGCAATCGGCGAGCTGCGGATCGCTGCCGTCGAGCTTCTTGATCAGCACGCCTTGCTCGAGCACCCCGGCGTGCACCCGGCCCGCCTGGCCGGCGGGGACACGCACCAGGACGAAGTTGGCGGCGCTGGGATAGGCGGTGACCCCCGGCAACGCCGCGAGACGCTCATGCAGGCGCTCACGCTCTTGGCGGATCGTTGCCGCCTGCGCCTCGAGCCGATCGAAGTGATCCAGCGCGAAGGCCACGGCGGCCTGCGTCAGGGCGTTGACGTTGTACGGCAGGCGCAGCTTGTCGATCTCGTCGAGCCAATCGGGCGGACCTACCAAAGCGCCCAAGCGCAGCCCCGCGAGCCCTAGCTTCGACATGGTGCGCAACACCGCCAGATTGGGCCAGCGCTCGAGATCGCCCACGAAGCTGTCGCGGGCGAAAGGCTGGTAGGCCTCATCGACGACCACGAGCCCGCGCGCCCGATCGAGCACGCGCTCGATGGCCGCGCGCGGCCACAGGCTGCCGGTCGGATTGTTGGGCCAAGCGAGCCATACCACCGCCGGATCGTGGGCCTCGATGGCTTCGATGAGCGCATTGGTGTCGAGCGCGAAGCCCTCGGCCAGCGGCACACCCACACAGTCGACGCCGCAAAACGTCGCGATCATGCGATACATGACGAACGTGGGCTCGGGCACGACGACCTTGGCCCCGGGGCGGGCGACGGCCATCGTGAGCAGTTGGATGAGCTCATCCGAGCCGTTGCCCAGCACCACCCGCTGCGACGCGGGCACAGCCCAGTGCCGACGCAGGCGATCGACCAGCGCGCGCGCGCGCGGATCCGGATAGCGGTTGGCCCGAACCGAGGCCAGCGTGTCCAGCCAGGCCGGGCGAAGATCGGGCTCGGGCCAAGGGTAGGGATTCTCCATGGCGTCCAGCTTGACCACATCGCCGGCCTCGGGGACGGCGTAGGCGCTCAAGCGCTGGACCTCGGGCCGTATCCACTCGCCAGCCCCCGTCATGAGCCGGCCTCGTCGCTGGCGCGCGCCTCGGCCGAAGCCGCGTGGGCGAACAAGCTCTCGCCGCGCGCCAGCGTCGCGGCGGTGGGCGCCAGGCGCCGTGCCCCAGCCCGCGAGCACCCCAGGATGCTGGTGCGCTTCTGGAAGTCGTAGACGCCCAGCGGCGAGGAGAATCGGGCCGTGCGCGACGTCGGCAGGACGTGGTTGGGGCCCGCGCAGTAGTCACCGAAGGCCTCGGGCGTGAAGTGCCCGAGGAAGATCGCGCCGGCGTGGCGGATCCGCTGGGCGACGCTGTCGGGCTCGGCGACCGCGAGCTCCAGGTGCTCCGGGGCGATGCGATTGGCCACGGCCACCGCGTCATCGAGATCGCGGACCTGGATCATGGCGCCCCGCTGGGCCAGTGACGCCGCGATCACCTCCTTGCGCGGCTGCTCCGCCAGCAAGCGCTCGACCGCCTCGGCGACCCGATCGAGCAAGGCGCCATCCCAAGAGACCAGGATCGCCTGGGCATCCTCGTCGTGCTCGGCCTGGGCGAACAGATCGAGCGCGATCCACTCGGGGTCGCTGGAGCCATCACTGATCACGAGGATCTCCGACGGCCCCGCGATCATGTCGATACCCACCGTGCCGAACACGAGGCGTTTCGCCGTGGCGACGAACTGGTTGCCCGGGCCCACGATCTTGTCGACCGCGGGCACGGTCTCGGTGCCGTACGCCAGCGCGGCCACGGCCTGAGCGCCGCCGATGGCGAAGACCCGATCGACGCCGGCGATCCAAGCCGCCGCCAACACCAGATCGGTCACCGCCCCG
>CAYTWS010000289.1:0-3209 GCA_964442145.1 uncultured Ectothiorhodospiraceae bacterium
GCTTCGCCTCCTGGCCGATCACCGTCTGGTGCAGCAGCACGTGGTTGAGCACCGAGCCCAATGCGTAGTTGGTGTCGCCGCGTGCCGCGGCCTCCTCGACCGCCTCGGCGATCGCCAGGCCGAGCGAGCCGCTGTGGTCGGGATCGGCCGCGCGCGCATCGCGCCCGGCCTGGGTGTGCTCGGACGGGCTCGCCAGCACATCGGCGTTCCAAAGCTCCATCATCGATCGCCGCGACGGCTTCTGCTGGGCGCTGATGCGCACCATGTAGACGCGCACGTCGAGGCCGAATAGCTCGCCCGCCAGCGCCAGCGACGAGCCCCACTGGCCCGCGCCCGTCTCCGTGGTCAGGCGCCGGATACCGGCGTTGCGATTGTAGTAGGCCTGGGCGACGGCCGAGTTCGGCTTGTGCGAGCCGGTCGGGCTCACGCCCTCGTACTTGAAGAAGATCTTGGCGGGGGTGGCGAGATGGGCCTCGAGCCGGTGGGCGCGGTACAGCGGCGTGGGCCGCCAGAGCGCGAGCGCCTCACGCACGGGCTCGGGGATCGGGATCCAGCGGTCGGTGGCCATCTCCTGCTCGACGATGGCCGGCGGGAACAGCGCGCCCATGGCCTCGGGCGAGACCGGCACACCGTCGGCGCCCAAGTAGGGCGCATGCGCCCGGGTCAGATCGGCAGCGCCGTTGTACCAATGGGTGGGCAGCTCGTTCTCGGGCAACTGGATCTTGGTCGCGCTCACGAGTTCCTCCACTGGCGTCGTCGGTCGAAGCAGCAGGATACACCAGTCCGACATACGGGCAGACCGGCCAACGCGTCGGCGCCCGCGCCGGCCCCACCGGCACCGCCGGTCGACCCAACGGCCCGCGCGGCGGGGCGCGCTTGCATTGAGCGAGCCGAGATCGAATAATCCAAGGCTGCCTACCCACCTCGGTCGCTCCAGCGACGACGGAAGAACGTTCGATGATGCCACGCGCCGTAGCGTTCCTGCTGAGCCTGTTGGCACCGCTCGGCGTGCACGCCGACGCGGCGGATTTGCCCCAGCCGCCCGAGCTCGACGACGCCGTGGCGTTCTGGGTCCGGATCTACAGCGAAGTGCCGACGACCGGCGGATTGCTACACGACCCGGACAATCTCGCGATCGTCTACCAGCGCCTGTCGTTCGAGGAGGGCATCACCCGGCCCGAGCGCAGCCGCCAGGTGCGCCAGCACAAGGCGCACTACCGCGAGCAGCTGCGCACGATCGCCGCCAGCGACCGCGATGCCCTGACCCGAGAGCAGCGCGAGATCCTGGCTCAGTTCCCGCAAAGCGTGAGCGACCAGCGCTTGCGCCGGGCGGCCCAGCGGATCCGCTTCCAACTCGGTCAGGCGGACAAGTTCCGCGCCGGGCTGAAACGCTCGGGGGCATGGGAGCCCCACATCCGCCAGACCCTCAAGGAGATGGGGCTGTCGCGCGAGCTCGCCGCGCTGCCCCACGTCGAGTCGTCGTTCAACCCGAACGCCTGGTCGGCCGCCGGGGCCGCAGGCGTCTGGCAGTTCACCCGCGCGACGGGGCAGCGCTACATGCGCGTGGACCGGATCGTCGACGAGCGCATGGATCCATTCAAATCCTCGATCGCCGCCGCCCGCCTGCTCGACCACAACCATTCGGTGACGGGCAGCTGGCCCTTGGCGCTGACCGCGTACAACCATGGCCTCGCGGGCGTGCGCCGGGCGGTCGATACCGTGGGCACGAAGGACTTCGGTGAGATCGTGCAGCGCTACGACGGGCGCAATTGGGGCTTCGCCTCGCGCAATTTCTACGCCGCTTTCCTCGCCGCCGTGGAGGTCGATTTCAACGCCCACGAGTATTTCGAGACCCTCGACCGGCGCGAGGCCATCGTCAGTGAAACGGTGGAGCTGCCCTTCTTCGCCTCCGCAAGCGACCTGGCCACGGCATTCCAGGTGTCGCGGGAGCGCTTGCGCGAGCTCAACCGGGCACTGCGGGATCCCGTCTGGGAGGGCCACAAGCGCATCCCGCGCGGCTTCGAGCTGCGCCTGCCGGCCGGCCCCGATCGCCCACCGGCGCACGAGCTGTTGGCCCAGGTCGACCACGACGTGCGCTACTACGCCCAGATTCCGGACCGATACCACACGGTCCAATGGGGCGAATCCGTGTCGCGCATCGCCCGGCGCTACGACGTCTCGACGCAGCGCCTGGTCGCGATCAACAACCTCAACAGCCCCAACAGCATCCAGGCCGGGCAGAAGCTGCGGCTCCCGGGTGGCGATGCCGGGGCCGCTGTCGATGCCAGCGACCCCGTCTACACGGTCCAGGCCGGAGACACCTTGTCCGGCATCGCGCAACGCGTCGGCATGACCCCGGCCGAGCTCGCCGAGCGCAACGATCTGGCCGATCGCGACACTATCCAGCCAGGCCAGACGCTGCGTGTCGACAGCCGGCCCGCCCAGGCGGACGAGCCGGCGACCACGGTGGCCGAGCAACCAAAGGAGCCAGCCGGCGATGGCGACGCCGCCAGTGAGGCCGTGGCCGCCATGGCCGGCGCCGACGGTTTCGCCCTAACCGATGACGTCCTCTCGCTCGGTGAACAATCGGGTGGCGACGACGCCCCGAATCTGGATGGCGATGGCGAGCCCACGGTCGAGGCCGCCGCGCAAAACGCGCGCCGCGCCGAGGCGGCGTCCGCGCAGCGCCTCGCGTTGAGCGGCGGCATCGAAAGCCCCCGGGAGGAGGCCGCCGACGCGATCGCGACCTTCGGTGACGAGGCGGCTGCGGGACACGCCGGCGAGGCCCAACGCGCCGAGCTCGCCGCCGACCCGGCGGACTACGGCGTCACCGACGACGGCACCATCGAGATCCAGGCGGCAGAGACGTTGGGCCATTACGCCGAATGGCTGGACCTGCGCGCCTCGCAGCTACGGCGCATCAACGACATGCGCTACGGTGATCCCGTCGTCATCGGCCGCCGCCTCGAGCTCGACTTCTCGCGCGTCTCGCCCGAGCAGTTCCAGAAGCGGCGTCTCGATTACCACGAACAACTGCAGGGCCGCTTCTTCGAGCAGTTCCAGATCGCCGGTACCCAGCGCCAGGTCGTCGAACGGGGCGACTCGCTGTGGTCGCTGGCGCGGCGCAGCGACAACGTCCCGGTCTGGCTACTGCGCCAATACAACCCGGATCTGGATTTCAGCGAGCTCAAGCCCGGCATGCCCGTCAC
>CAYTWS010000290.1:0-3183 GCA_964442145.1 uncultured Ectothiorhodospiraceae bacterium
GACGGTTGCCCGGGTCATCACGAAGGCGTTGGAGCGTGCCGGGATCGAAGCCGGCGATATCGCGGCGCTGAAGGTCCACGGCACCGCCAGCCTCTACTCCGATGAGGCCGAGGCCGCCGGGATGCGCGCCGTATTCGATCGGGTGCCGCCGCTGTTCGCCCTCAAGCCCCATATCGGTCATACGTTCGGGGCGTGCGGGCTCAATGAGCTGCTGCTGTTCCGGGCGGCGGCGGCCCAGGGATGGCTGACGCCGAGCCCCGGCGTGGCGTCGCCGGCGCGCACCGATCTGGGGCTGCCCCTGAATCAACATCCTGCGGCGCTCGAGCCGGGGCATTTCATGCTCAACTACTTCGGCTTTGGCGGCAACAATACCTCGCTCGTGCTCTCCAATGCAGCCTGAGGGGGGCGCTGTCAGGATCTGGATCCGCGGCACGGGCGATTACTGCGCCGCTGTCGACCCCGAGCCACCGCCGCTCAAAGAGGTCGTGCACGAGGCGTTGGGCACCTCGGTGCGCCGGGTGGGCCGGTTCATCCAGCTCGCCCTCGTCGGCACGGGGCGTTGTGTCGGCTCACACGCACCGCCGGAGGAGACGGCCGTCTATTTGGCCTCGGCGCGCGGCGATCTCGCCACCACGCTCAACGTGGTCGAGACGCTGTTCCGCGACGGGCGGCCCCCGATGCCGCTGAACTTCATCAACACCGTCAGTAACGCGCCGTCCTTCTACATCGCGCGCCACTACGGGCTGGCAGGGCGGAGCCAGTTCGTGTGCAGCCGCTGCTTCGCCCTCGAATCGGTCCTGGAGCTGGCGTGTTTGGATATGGCCGCCGGCTATATGGAATCGGCATTGGTCGGCTCGGTCGATATCGCGAGCGCACCCGTGCGCGACCATCGGGTACGTCTGGGTTTGGCACCCGAGGCACCCGTGGGCGAGGGCAGCCACTGGCTCTGGCTGTGGGCGGGGGAGGCCCCGCCCGACGCCCAGGGTGAGCTCGTCGCCGCGCGAACGTTCGTCGACCGGGGCGAGCTGCTCGCCTGGCTGGGGGGGCTGGGTCTGGCGAGCCCGGGGTGCGTGGTCGCCGGCGGCCAGTTTGCCGACGACGCCGACGTAGCGGCCGTGCTGTCGCGGTTGGACCGCGCGGGTGCTTTCGCTCGGCCGAACGCACCCGGCCACTACGACTCGCAAGCGGGCATGGCGATCAATGCCTTCTTACGCGAGGGCGGCGGGGACTACCTGGTGCACGTCAACGGCGAGATCGATGGTCCACGCCTGGCGGCCGTGGTCGTACGCCGGGTGGGCACCCCTGCATCTCATGCCGCCTCGGCGAGATAGGCGTTGAGTAGCCGCCATACTTGGGCTTCGCGGTCGGCGCAATCGTGGAGCTGTTGCGCGAGCGCGCCCATGTCGGCCTCAGCCTTACCGCGCGTGATCCGAGTCGCGTGGAGTGCGAACTGGCGCCACTGATCGCCCGCTTCGGTGAGGGCCCCGGCGGCCTCGCCGAGGCGGGCGTGAGCCAACTGATCGGCGGCTTCCTGCAGGAAAGAGGCATACACGAAACGGAAGCCGGCGCCGCCGGTGCCGATCTCCTCTTGCATACGCACGATGTGGGCGAGGTATAGCGACAAGCGCCGCTGGCCGGCGCGGTCCCGGGACGAGTTGGCCAATTGCCTCGCCAGATAGCGGATCCCGCGAATCCCGACGACCGGCAACGGCGCGCGATTCATGATGCGCTCGTTGGCCTTGATCGCCTGGGGGACGGCGCGCTCGAGATCGATGGTCGCCGGCACTTGGCTCGGATAATCCAACAGCCCGTGAGCCGCCATGGCGCCCTTGGCGAAGCGCGCCTTGCGCAGGGAGGCAGCGGGGCAGCGCACCGGTTCCTCGAACACGGGGTCGCTGATCAAGTAGTCGTCGCCGTCGCGGCCGTAGACGATCAGGTTGTGCGCGTTGAAGTGGAAGCGCATCTCCTCGGGGAAATAGGGCAGCCAATACACCGAGGTTTGTAGAGCGACGGCGCGGCCCTGCTCGAGCTGCTCATCGAGGGCGGCCATGCCGCGTTGCGGATCGCGGAACTTGTGGTAGGTGAACCGGGCGCCGATGCGCTTGTTCATCTTGTTGATGATGTAGCGCGGCGGCATTCGGTAAGCGATCAAGGGCATGCCGCCGATCTTGACGATCGGTATATAGGCGAAGGTCAGCGCGTTCGCCAGGCCGAACGCCATGGGCTCGGTGACGGCCAGCCCGTGGTGGTTGAGCATGCTGGCGACGACGCCGCTCTCGCAGTGTGCGGATTGCCTATGCTGGAAATCGATCGTCGTGGTCATGCGCCGTCCGTGGATTCGCTCGGCAGGGTCGTTAATTCGTCTATGTCCAGCCCCAATGCCTCGGCATAGCGCGCGAGGATGCGCCGCGGCAGGCGCTGGAACCGCTGGGGATCGAAATGCCGGCGCACGCGCCACTGCCACATACCGGCGGCGCCGGCGAGCAACGGCAGGTCCATGCGGCAGTCGTACATGTGGACCTCCAGCGGCGAGGTTTGCCCCGCTCGGGCCCGCTCGTAGGCGTCGGCGCGCTGGCGCTCGAGCTCGGCGAGGACCGTGCGCGTGGCCGTGGCCTCGACCTCCCACCCGGCCGAGCGGACCGTCGTATAGTGACCGTCCTCGTCGACCGCGTAGAGGAGCTTCTTGCGCCCGGCGTGGGTGCTATCCGGATCTTGCGGTGCCTCGTTGCGGTGCATTCACTCGACCGTCAGCGACATGAACGCCGTGGAGAAGCGGCCGCTCTCGGGGATGTAGCCCAGTAGCCGCTGGCCCTTCTCGAGTTGGCCTGAATGAAAGAGCTCGGCGAGCATGATGTAGATCGACGCCGCCCCTGTGTTGCCCTTGGTGGCCAGATTGGTGTACCAGCGATCCAACGGGATCTCCATGCCGGCCCGCTGCATGCGTTCGAAGACCGCATCGCGGAAATAGTACGACGAGAAGTGCGGCAGGAACCAGTCGTAGTCGTCCGGGCTGAGCCCGCGCTTGTCGCGTAGGTCCCGCATGGGGTAATAAACGGTGTAGTCCATTACGTGGTCGTTGAGCAGTTTGACGTCCTGCTTGATCGCCATGGCGGACTCGGCACCGCGCTCCTGGTGGTCCATCATCGTCCAGCCCCGCAGCGAGCCATCCCCTTGTTTGATCGC
>CAYTWS010000291.1:0-3172 GCA_964442145.1 uncultured Ectothiorhodospiraceae bacterium
CGCCGAGGACCGGTATCACATGACGACGACCACCGGCGGCGCCGCGCGCGTGCTCGCCGACCTCGAGGAGTTCCTCCAGACGGAGTGGCCGCATCTCGATGTCTATCTGACGTCGACGACGGACCACTGGGCTGCGATCTCGTTGGCGGGCCCGTATAGCCGCGATCTATTGCGCCACGTCTGCGACGACGTCGATCTGTCACAGGACGCGTTCCCGTTCATGACCTGGCGCGACGGCACCGTCGCGGGTATCCCGGCGCGCATCTATCGTGTGAGCTTCTCCGGTGAGCTCGGCTTCGAGGTGAATGTCCAGGCGAACTACGGCCAATACGTCTGGGACGCGATCTGGGAGGCGGGGCAGCCCTACGGGATCACGCCCTACGGCACCGAGACCATGCACATTCTGCGTGCCGAGAAGGGCTTCATCATCCCGAGCCAGGACACCGACGGCTCGGTCAACCCGATGGATCTGGGCATGCACGGGCTGCTGTCGAAGAAGAAGGACTTCGTCGGCCGGCGCTCGCTATCGCGGCCCGACCCGCAGCGCGAGGATCGCGAGCAGCTCGTCGGTCTGGTGACCGTGGACGATCCCAAGGAGCTACTGCCCGAGGGCGCCCAGCTGGTCAAAGACCCGAATGCCAACGACGCCCCCAAGCCGGTGCCGTTGGAAGGCTACGTCACCTCGAGCTATTACTCGGCGACGCTGGGCCACTCCATCGCCCTGGGCCTGGTCAAGCGTGGACGCGAACGCTATGACGAGGAGTTCTACGCGCCCCAGGCCGATGGCCACGTGATCAAGTGCAAGATCACGAGCCCCGTGTTCTACGATCCCAAGGGAGAGCGCCAAAATGTCTGAAGCGATCCGCGCCGAGTCGCCGCTGGTCGAGCGCATCACCGAACAGCGCAAGTCGGCGAGCCCGGCCAATGCCGGGGTGACGCTGCGCTCGCGACCCTTCTGGGGCTTCGTGAACCTGCGGGGCAACAGCGACGACAAAACGTTCGTCCAAGGGGTCGAGAGCGTGCTGGGCGCGAGCCTGCCGGTCGAGCCCAACACCATCAGCGAGGGCCAAGGCGTGCGCGCGTATTGGCTCGGCCCGAACGAGTGGCTGCTGGTAACCGCGCCCGAGGGCCAGGGTGAGCTCGTCGATCGCCTCGAGAAAGCGCTAGCCGGGGCGTCGTTCGCGGTGTGCGATGTGACGGGCTACTACACCGCGATCGAGCTCGAGGGTCCCAACGCCCGGCACGCGCTGGAGAAGGGCGCGACATTGGATATGCATCCGCGTGTGTTCCAGCCCGGCCAATGCGCCCAAACCCTGCTGTCGCATGCGGTCATCATCTTGCGGCCGACGGCGACGACCGGAGATGGCTTCGAGATCATCGCCCGTCGTAGCTTCGCCGACTACGTCTTCGTCTACCTCGACGACGCCGCGGCGGAGTTCGGTATGGCGGTGACCGAGTAGGCGACGAAGTGTATATCGCTGCCCGCTCGGGCCGTGCCCCGGGCGGGCGGCGCGACCATTCCATGAAGAAATATTTGCGGAGTTGAACCGATGGCCAGCGACCAGAATACGGATCCCAAAAGCGATATAGGGATCGCCCGCGATGCGACGCTCTCGCATATCAGCGAAATCGCCGACAAGCTCGGTATCCCGAGCCATGGCCTACTGCCCTATGGCCACGTCAAGGCGAAGATCGATCCCGATTATGCCGAGAGCCTGAAGGACAAACCCAACGGCAAGCTCATCCTGGTCGCCGGCATCACGCCGACCCCGGCCGGCGAGGGCAAGACCACCACCAGCGTGGGCCTGGGCGACGCCCTCAACCACGTGGGCTACAACGCCTCGATCTGCCTGCGCGAGCCCTCGCTGGGCCCGTGCTTCGGCGTCAAGGGCGGGGCTGCCGGTGGCGGCTATGCCCAGGTCGTGCCCATGGAGGATATCAACCTCCACTTCACGGGCGACTTCCATGCGATCACATCGGCGCACAACCTGCTATCGGCGATGATCGACAACCACATCCACTGGGGCAACGATCTCGGCATCGATGCGCGCCGCGTGACGTGGAAGCGCGTGGTCGACATGAACGATCGCGCCCTACGCAACATCACCAACAGCCTCGGTGGCGTCGGCAACGGCTTCCCGCGCGAGGACGGCTTCGATATCACGGTCGCCTCCGAGGTCATGGCCATCTTCTGCCTGGCGAGCGATCTCGAGGATCTGCAGGAGCGCCTCGGCAACATCATCGTCGCCTACACGCGCCAGCGTGAGCCGATCCGGGCGCGCGATCTGCAGGCCGAGGGCGCGATGACGGTGCTGTTGAAGAACGCCACCGGGCCCAATCTCGTGCAGACGCTCGAGGGGACCCCCGCGTTCGTCCACGGCGGTCCGTTCGCCAACATCGCGCACGGCTGCAACAGCGTCGCGGCCACCCGTACCGCGCTCAAGCTGTCCGATTACGTCGTGACCGAGGCCGGCTTCGGCGCCGATCTGGGCGCGGAGAAGTTCTTCGACATCAAGTGCCGCAAGTCGGGCCTGTCGCCCAGCGCCTGCGTCATCGTCGCGACCATCCGCGCGGTCAAGATGCACGGCGGGCTCGCCAAGGAGGAGCTCAAGACGGAGAACGTCGACGCCGTTCGCAAAGGCGCCGACAACGTCATCCGCCACGTCCAGAACGTCAAGCGCTTCGGGGTGCCGCCGGTGGTGGCGATCAACAAGTTCTCCGCCGACACCGACGCCGAGATCCAGGCGCTACGCGACCGCCTGGCCGAGGAGGACGTCGAGCTCGTGCTCTCGGAGCACTGGGCGTACGGCGGTGAGGGCGCGGTCGAGCTCGCCAAGACGGTGGTGCGCACCATCGACGACAAGCCGGCCGACTTCCAGGTGCTCTACAACGACGATCTGCCGCTGTGGGACAAGGTGCGCAAGATCGCCACCGAGATCTACGGCGCCGCCGACATCACTGCGGAAGACAAGATCCGTAATCAGTTCCAACAGCTCCAGGACAACGGTTACGGCCACTATCCGGTATGCATCGCCAAGACCCCGTTGTCGTTCTCCACCGACCCGAACAACAAGGGCGCGCCGACGGGGCACACGGTGGGTATCCGCGAGGTACGCCTGTCGGCCGGTGCCGAGTTCCTGGTCATCGTCTGCGGCGACGTGATGACGATGCC
>CAYTWS010000292.1:0-3158 GCA_964442145.1 uncultured Ectothiorhodospiraceae bacterium
GAGTACCACACCTGAGCCGAATGGGCCGCGCGGGGCCGCCGGGATGAGCCAACCCGTACAAGTCGCGGTCGGTGTGCTGCAGCGGGGCGACGGCCGCGTATTAGTCGCCCGGCGCGATGCGCGCCGCCACCAGGGCGGTGGACTCGAGTTCCCCGGTGGTAAGGTCGAGTCGGGCGAATCGATCGAGCGTGCGCTCGCGCGCGAGCTCGCCGAGGAGCTCGGTATCCGGCCGCTGACGACCACGCCCTTGATGACCATCGGGCACCGCTATAGCGACCGGGCGGTGACCCTCCACGTGCGCCTCGTGACCGAATGGTCGGGGGAGCCACTGACCGACACGCCCGACGACTGCACTTGGTGCGCCGCAGCGACGCTCGACCAGCGCGATTTCCCTGTCGCCAACCGCCCCCTGCTGGCGGCGCTGCGCTGGCCCGCGTACAGCCCGGTTACCCCGTCCTTGGAAGCCGACGAAACGCAAGGAACGGGCGGTGCAGCGGCGGGTTGGCGCCGCATCGTGGCAGCGGCCATCGGCGCGGATCGACCGCGCCTGTTGCGACTGCGGCTATGGGAGCACGCCAGGGACAAGGCGTCGTCGCTCGAGTGGCTGCGCGACGCCGTGCCGGGCCATCCGGCCACGCGGGTGCTCGTCAATGCGCCTGCCGAACAAATCGAGACCATGCCGCCATGGGTCGGCCTCCACCTGACCGCCCGGGAGGCGGCGTGTGCCGCGGGCCGGCCCCCAGCGCCGCAGCGTATGTTGGCGGGCGCCTCCCCCGCCCCGCGCGTGATGCGCCCCGCCGAGGCCCTCGATGTGGATTTGGCCTACCTGGGCCCGGTGAAGCCGACGCCGACCCATCCCGGGGCATCGCCGCTCGCCTGGGACGGCTTCCGGGCGCTGGCGGAGCGCAGTGATCTACCGCTGTACGCCATCGGCGGCTTGGGGCCCGTTGATTTGGCCGATGCGCGAGCGGCAGGGGCGTCCGGGGTGGCGGGTATTCGCGGATTCTGGCCCGCCTGAGCCGCCCCTGATCGTCGTAACGTAACCGCCGTCAGCCCCGGCGCCTACACGGCCCCGCAGCAGGCCATGTCGAAGGCGACGGTCTCGTGGACCTGCGCGGCACGCTCGGCCGGGCTTCGTTGCTCGAAGAAGCGGATGCTGAAGCGCTGTCGGCCGGCACTGAGCTCGGGGAAACGATGCAGTGCACCGTGGGCGCGACCGCCGCGCATCCGCACGCGCAGTAGCTGGATGGCCGCACCGTGCTCGAGGACTTGCTCGTAGAAACCGTCGGCCGTCTCGATCGTCTCCCAGGGAGCCGATTCGCGTACCAGCTGGAGGCACTGCTCGATCCCCTGGCGGGCCGAAGCGAGAGGCCCTAGCCAGGAGCGCACCTCGTCGTGGCGCTCATCGGCGGGCCGCTGCAGCCATTCCTGGTAGCTGGGGAGGTCCAGGATGCCGGGGCGCCCGCTGGCCCCCGCCCGTTGCTGGAGATTCGCCAGCAGCTCGTTGTCTTTGAGCTCGGCGCCCAGGGCGCCGGGGCGCTCGTGCAAGGCGTCGAGAACGCGTTGTTGGGTCTCCAACACGCGCTCGAGGCGCGCGCGCTCGGTGGCGGGGCGCTCCTCCGCGTCATTGAGCGCGGAGCGTTCGCGATCGATCTCCTTGAGGAGCTCACGCTTGGAATCGCCGCGCGACAGCGTTTGCACGAGCTCCAGCAGGCTCTGCAGCGCCGCATGCGTGTCCCAAGGGCTATCGCCCAGCAAATGATGGTCCAGGCGCTCGAAGAGCTGCTCGGCCCGGAGGAAGAGCCGGAAGCGCTCGCTCAGCGGTTGCTCGTAGACATTGATGTCGCTCAAGGAGGGCTCCGGCTAGTGGTGATGGCCCGATTCGGTGGTCGCACTGGACGCGCCGCGGGCGGGATTGTCGATCAAGGCCGGTTCACGATCAACGTGACGCCGCGGCCAGTAGCCGGTACTTGCGGTCGAGGGCCCGCACTTGCGGCGTGAGGGTGGTTGATTCGGGCAGGGCATCGGCGTTGGTGATCACGTCGTTGGCGCATTGCAGACGCTGCCAGCGCGAGGCTTGGTTCGCGAGCCAGCGGCGGGCCACGTGGGCGGCCGCGCTATCGCGGCGTTGCAGACGGGCGAGTTGGAGCGCTTCTGGGGTGTCGACGACCACGACGCGGTCGTAAGCGCCGGCCTGGCCCGTTTCGACGAGTAGAGGGATCACGCTGAGGGCGTAGGCGTGGCCCGCCCGCGCCAATGCGTCCAACTCCTGGCGCATGCGTTGGCGAACGCGCGGGTGGACGATCGCCTCGAGGCGCTGGCGTGCGTCATCATCGCTGACGACGTGGGCGCGTAGCGCGGCGCGATCCAGCTCACCGGCGCTGGTGAGTACCCAATCACCCAAGGCGGTGACGACCGACTCGAGGCCTTGCGTTCCGGGCGCCACGACCTCGCGAGCGAGCACATCGGCGTCGACGACGGGTGTGCCGAAGCGCTGGAACTGGGCCGCCACGAGCGACTTCCCGGCGGCCATTCCGCCGGTGAGCCCGATCCGCAGCATGCTAGTGCACCGACCACTGGATGTAAGCGCTCGTCAGCGCGTCACCCCAAAGCAACGCGACCCAGCCGCCCGCCGCGAGGAATGGCCCGAACGGTATGGGCACACTCCGGTCGTGGCCGTAGCAAGCGATCATGCTCAAACCCACGATCGCACCGACCAGCGATGACAACAAAATGGTGACGGGCAGCCCCTGCCAACCCGTCCATGCCCCCAAAGCCGCCAACAGTTTGAAGTCACCATAGCCCATGCCTTCCTTGCCCGTGGCCAACCGGAACGCGTGATACAGCCCCCACAGCAACAGATAGCCGACCGCGGCACCCACGATAGCGGAGACGGGGTCCACTGCACCGACGCCGGCGGCGGCCGCGATCAGACCGAGCCAGAGCAGCGGCAAGGTGAGATCGTCGGGCAAGAGGGTCGTACGCAGATCGATGGTCCCCGCTGCCAGCAGGGTCCAGCTAAACACGATGGCCAGCGCGGCTTCCCAGCCGGGACCGAACCGCAATAGCGCCACGACCGCCACCACGGCGCTGGCCAGCTCGACGAGCGGGTATTGCACGCTGATACGGTGGCCGCAGTGACGGCAACGCCCGCGCAG
>CAYTWS010000293.1:0-3121 GCA_964442145.1 uncultured Ectothiorhodospiraceae bacterium
CGGCGCCTCACCATAGCGTGTCCCCGCCCAGCCCCGGGTGCAACAAGCGGCGGCGCGGTCGAGCCGAGCCACGGCGATTCGCGCTTCGCGCGGCGCACGCTAGAATAGGGGCCATGATGAACGCCGCGAGCGCGACTCACCTGAGCGAGCGTAACCAGGAAATCCTGCGCACGCTCGTCGAGCTCTACATCCGCAAGGGCCAACCGGTGAGCTCGCGCTCGGTTGCGCGCGCGTCGGGGCTGGGCCTGAGCCCCGCCACGGTGCGCAACGCCATGTTCGAGCTCGAAGAGCAGGGCTATATCGCCTCACCGCACACCTCGGCCGGGCGCATCCCGACCCAGCGTGGCTATCGCGCCTTCGTCGACGAGCTGCTGCGGGTGCGCTCGGTCGACCAAGTCGCCGCCGAGGAGCTACAGCGCCAATTACCTCGTGATACCGATGCGGACTCGCGCGATCTGGTCGAGTCGGTCTCGTCCGCGCTTTCGGGGTTCACGCGCATGGCCGGCGTGGTCACGCTACCGCGCCGGGACGTGGCCACACTGCGCTACGTCGAGTTCCTGCCGCTCGGCGACTGCCGGGTGCTGGTGATCCTGGTGGTCAACAATCACGAGGTGGAGAACCGCGTCATCCGCACCGAGCGCGACTACAGCCGCTCCGAGCTCGAGCAAACCACCAACTACCTCAACGCCCAGTTCGCCGGGCGCGATCTGGGCGAGATCCGGACCGATCTGCGACGCGAGCTGGAAGCGACGCGCCGCGACGTCAACCGCATGATGGACATCGTCGCCGATACAGCCGGCCAAGCCTTCGACGACGATCAACCCCCGGCCCAGGCCGCCGATCTCGTCCTAGCGGGCGAGACCAACCTCATGAGTTTCGAGGAGCTCTCCGACGTCGACAAGCTCAAGGCCTTGTTCGACACCTTCAACCGCAAGCGCGATCTGTTCGAGCTGCTCGAGCGCTCGGTCCGGTCCGACGAGCTCCAGATCTTCATCGGCCGCGAGTCGGGCCACGAGGTGCTCGACGATGTCAGCATCGTGACCGCGCCCTATAGCCAAGGCGGCGAGGTCGTCGGCACCCTCGGCGTCATCGGCCCCACCCGTATGCAGTACGAGCGCGTCATATCCGTGGTTGACGTCGCCTCCAAGCTGCTCGGCTCCGCCCTGAGCGACCGCAGCTACTAATCTTGCGCCACGATTGCCGCGGCGGGCGTTGAAAACGCCGCCGTCGCCCCCATATGCACCCGCAGACCGGGCAGCGCCGGGCACGGCGCGCCCCTTGAGGCGTATTGGAAAGCTACGGAGTCGCGGCATGACGAACGAACAATCTGCCGAGAAAGGCAAGGCCGGAAGCGGCGGTGCCGAGCAATGGCGCGCTGACTCGGCCGGCGAGACGTCGGCGGCGCAAGCGGCCGACGCGGCACCCAACGAGGGCGCGTCCGCAAAAACCAGCGAGGGCGAAGCCTCCGCTGGCGAGACGGGCACGGGCGAGCAGACCGAGGGCGAGGCCGCGGAGTCGCTCGAGGACCGCGTCGCTCGCCTGGAGCAGGAGCTCGAGCAGGCCCGCGCGCAGGCCGATGACTACTGGGCCCGCCTGACGCGCTCCGAGGCGGACAAGGAGAATATCCGCAAGCGCGCGGAGAAAGACGTCGAGACCGCGCGCAAGCAATCGCTCGAGAAGCTCGCCAGCGAGCTGCTGGCGGTGCGCGACAGCCTCGAGATGGGCGTGCAGGCGGCCCAGCAGGACGACGCCGACGTGGCCAAGGTCCGCGAGGGCACCGAGCTCACCCTGCGGATGCTCACCCAGGCCATGGAGAAGTTCAATATCGAGGAGATCAATCCCGAGGGTGAGAAATTCAACCCGGAGCTGCACCAGGCCATGTCGATGCAAGAGGTAGAAGGCTACGAGGCCAACACCGTCATCTCGGTCATGCAGAAGGGATACCGCCTGGGCGACCGGCTGCTGCGCCCCGCCCTGGTGATGGTCGCCAAGTGAGCGCAGCGCGCTTGAAAACGTATGCGGCCGTCCCCAATAACGGGGCAGCCGCCGTAGATCGGGAACACAGAATCCGAGTGCTGGAGGATTAAACGATGGGCAAGATGATCGGTATCGACCTCGGGACGACGAACTCGTGCGTCGCCGTGCGCGAGGGCGACCAGACTAAGGTGATCGAGAACAGCGAGGGTGATCGCACGACTCCGTCGGTCGTCGCGTTCACCGACGACGACGAGGTGTTAGTCGGTGCGCCGGCGAAACGCCAGGCGGTGACCAACCCGCACAACACGCTCTATGGCATCAAGCGCTTGATCGGGCGCTCGTTCGACGAGGAAGAGGTGCAGAAGGACATCAATCAGGTGCCCTTCAAGATCATCAAGTCGGACAACGGCGATGCCTGGGTGCAGGTCGGTGAGAAGAAGATGGCCCCGCCCGAGATCTCGGCCCGCGTGCTGCAGAAGATGAAGAGCACGGCCGAGGACTATCTGGGCGAGGAGGTCACCGACGCGGTGATCACCGTGCCGGCCTACTTCAACGACAAGCAGCGCCAGGCCACCAAGGACGCCGGACGCATCGCCGGTCTCAACGTCAAGCGCATCATCAACGAGCCCACTGCGGCCGCGCTGGCCTACGGGCTCGACAAGCAGCGCGGCGATCAAAAGGTCGCGGTCTATGACCTCGGCGGCGGTACGTTCGACATCTCGATCATCGAGCTCGCCGAGGTCGAGGGTGAGCATCAGTTCGAGGTGATGTCCACCCACGGCGACACGTTCTTGGGCGGTGAGGATTTCGATCTGCGGATCATCAATCACCTCATCGAGACGTTCAAGAAGGAAAGCGGCATCGATCTCAACAACGATCCGCTCGCGCTGCAGCGGCTCAAGGAGGCGGCCGAGAAGGCCAAGATCGAGCTGTCGGCGGCGCAGCAGACCGAGATCAATCTGCCCTACATCACCGCCGACCAGAACGGGCCCAAGCACCTCAACATGAAGCTCACGCGGGCCAAGCTCGAGTCGCTGATCGAGGACTTGGTCGAGCGCACCATCGAGCCGTGCAAGACCGCGATCAAGGATGCGGGCCTGTCCAACAAGGACATCAACGAGGTCATCCTGGTCGGCGGCCAGAC
>CAYTWS010000294.1:0-3120 GCA_964442145.1 uncultured Ectothiorhodospiraceae bacterium
TCGATCTCACCATCGTCGGCCCCGAGGCCCCGCTGGTCGCCGGCATCGTCGACCGTTTCCAAAGCGAGGGCCATACCATCGTGGGCCCGAGCCAGGCAGCGGCGGCGCTCGAGGGCTCGAAGGCCTTCGCCAAGGACTTCCTCGCCCGCCACGACATCCCCACCGCCCGATATCGGACCTTCGAGGACGCGAGCGCGGCGCGCGACTACATCGGTCAGCGGGGCGCGCCGGTGGTGGTCAAGGCGGACGGCCTGGCCGCGGGCAAGGGCGTCGTGGTCGCCCACTCCGTCGCCGAGGCCGAAGCGGCGGTCGACGACATCCTGGGTGGCTCGCTCGGGGGGGCGGGTGCGCGTGTGGTGATCGAGGACTATCTCACAGGCGAAGAGGCCAGCTTCATCTGCCTGGTCGACGGGCGCAATGCCATGCCGCTGGCCTCGTCCCAGGACCACAAGACCCGCGATGCCGGCGACACGGGCCCCAACACGGGCGGCATGGGGGCCTATTCCCCGGCGCCCGTGATCACTGACGCGGTCCACGAGCGCATCATGCGCGAGATCGTCGAGCCGACCGTGGCCGGGATGGCCGCCGATGGCCGCCCCTTCAGCGGCTTCCTCTACGCCGGTTTGATGATCAGCCCGGACGGCGCACCGCGTGTATTGGAGTTCAACGTGCGCGCGGGCGATCCCGAGGCCGAGCCCATCCTGATGCGCCTGGACTCCGATTTCCTCGCGCTCTGCGAGGCCACCGCCACAGGCGCGCTGGCACAAGCCGAGCCCCGCTGGTCCAGCGATGCCGCCGTCGGTGTCGTAATGGCGGCCGGGGGTTACCCGGGCAAGTACCGCAAGGGCGATCCGATCAGCGGCCTCGCTCGGGCGGAAGGCGAAGGCGCGAAGGTCTTTCATGCCGGTACGGCGCACAACGGCGACGAGCTCGTCACCGCGGGCGGTCGCGTCATGTGCGTGACGGCGCGCGGCCCCGACGTCGCCGCCGCCCGTGAGCGCGTCTATCGCGCGATCGAGCACATCCACTGGGCGGACGCGCATTGGCGCGACGACATCGGCTACCGCGCCGTCACACGGTGATCACGAGGCTGGGCCCGCGCCGGCTGCGCCGTCCCTCGCCGTATCCATGGGCGCCCGAGCGACCAAGTCGGACAGGCTGAGATCGCCGCAAGCATGCGCCATAGCCGCCTCGATCGATTCGAGCACCCGCATCGGGACACCGCTATCGTCTCGGGGCCAAACCGCGCCCTCATCGCGATGGCGCAGCGCATCCAGCACCGACTTCACGCGCGTCTCACCCGGCGGGCGCGCCGGCAGGTAGGCGGTGCCATCACCACCGGCCGGGGCCACAATCCCCGCCTTGACCAGGACCCCTAAGGCATCGTCGACGGCCTGGACCGGCACCGCTAGGTCACCCGCGATGCGTCCGCGGTCGGGGGCGGGCCCACCCTGAAGCCAGGCGCGCACGACGGCGGTCACGACCGCCAAGCCGACCGCCTCCGTTTGCGCCGGCGACAGCCGGACCCCGGAGCGCCCCCCGACCGTGAGATATAGCGGGAACTGGTAGTAAAACGCCACGGCCGAGCCCGTCAGCAGCACCAGCCACGACAAATACAGCCAGACCATGAACAACAGCACGATGGCGAAGCTGGAATAGATCGCGGTGAAGTTGGTCGATGTGACCACGACCGCGGTGAAGACCTTACCCAGCGTCTGCCAGACCAGGCCGCCCACGAGCCCGCCGACCAACGCGGCATCGAGACGCACGCGTGTATTCGGGATGATGATGTAGAAGAATATGAACGCCGCGATCACCAGCAGATAAGGTGTCAAAGTGGCCGCGAATTGCATCAGCGACCCGAACGGCTCGATCGCCAAGATGCCCTGCACGACCGCCGAGCTGCGCAGCGAGGCCGTAATCCCCAACGCCAGGAACACCAGTACGGGCCCGATGACGATCACGCTGAAATAGTCGGCGAACTGGCGCACCAGCGTGCGCCGGCGGTGCACGTTCCAGGTGTAGTTGAACGCCGCCTCCACCTTCTGCACCAGCGAGATCGCGGTGTAGAGCAAAAGCCCCACGCCGAGCACACCCAGCACGCCGACCTCGACGTTGTCGACGAAGGCGACGATCTGGTCGGCGATTTCGCCGGCCCGGGGCCCGAGTGGGGCGAGGAAACCGATCAATAGCGGCTCGACGCGATTGTGGGCGCCGAAGCCCTTGAGCACGGAGAAGCTAACCGCCAATAGCGGCACGAACGCCAGCAGGCTCGTGAATACCAGCGACATCGCGCGCAGCGTGAGCGCCCCAGAGGCGAGATCGCCGCCCACGGCATAGGCCATGCGCGCTGTTTGGATCAAGCAGCGACGCCACCAGGGCGCATCGGCCGGCGGCTCCGTCCAGACGAGGCGCCGTAGCCAGGCCTCGAGGTCATCGATCAAACGCATAAGGGCAACCGACGGCGACACATCTCCAGTGTAGACGCTCTACGGCAGGCGCGCTGGGGTTGGGTGCGCAGAGCGTTACGGCTCGCCCCCTTTTCACGAACAATCGCCGTGCGCGGTTGATCTCGCGAAGGCGCGAAGGGCGCTAAGAGACTCGAAATCTCCAGGCCTCTGGGAACAACGAGGCCACCGGAGCCAATCAGGGGCGCGCTCGGCGTGCAACCTCCCTTCTTCCCGACGGCAGTGACGCCAAGGCGTTCGCAACGCATTGATGATCGCCGCCTTGGCGTCCTTCGCGCCTTCGCGAGAGCCTTTTTCGAGCCAGCTGTCAGCGCTTCATCAGCTCGAAGAATTCCTCGTTGGTCTTGGTCTGTTGCATCCGACCGATGAGGAACTCGATTGCCTCGAGCTCATCCATGGAATGGAGGAATTTGTGCAGTATCCAGGTCTTTTGCAGCTCATCTTGGGACACCAGGAGCTCTTCGCGGCGGGTACCCGAGCGATTGATGTTGATCGCCGGGTAGATGCGCTTGTCCGCGATCCGCCGATCCATGTGCAGCTCCATATTGCCCGTGCCCTTGAACTCCTCGTAGATCACCTCGTCCATCTTGGAGCCGGTATCGACCAGTGTGGTCGCGAGGATGGTCAGGCTGCCGCCCTCTTCGATATTGCG
>CAYTWS010000295.1:0-3118 GCA_964442145.1 uncultured Ectothiorhodospiraceae bacterium
TCGCTGTAGTCGACGTATTGCAGCAGCGGCTCGTTGAGCAACTGCTTGAAGTCCGACTTGGACATGCGCATCAACGTGCCGCGCGAGACCATCGTCACCGTGGCGTTGCGCTCCTTGTCGGAGATGAGCGCTTCCTCGCCGAAGCTGTCGCCGGGGCCGAGCTCCGCCAGGCGCACGCCCTGGGGCTTGGCCTTGGTCGCGCGCGTGACCAGGCAGCGCCCCTCGCGGATGATGTAGAAGTACTCACCCGCTTCGCCTTGCTGGATGACTTGTTGGCCCGGCTTGTAATGCACGGGCTCCATGCGCTGGAAGATCGCCTGGATATTCGCCGGCGGGATGCGCCGGAAGCATTCGGTTTGCAGCAACCGGGTCATCCAGTCGTCTTCGCCGGCCTCCTCGCCCGCCTCGCTCAAATCCTCGACGTTGTAGCTGCCCGTCTGGTCCCACGTGAGCATGAGATCGAGCATGTCGCGGTCGACGGCGAGCGCGGTGACCTCCGTTTGCGCGCGCGCGGCACGGGCTTGGGGGCCGGCGTTGTCCAGCGATCCCTGCGCGGCCTCCATACTGGCGTCGATCGTTTGCTCGACCCCCTGGTAGCCGACGAGCTCGACCGTGCCGTCGAGCAGGAACAATTGCTCCGAGGGGCGCTCGCCGTCTCGAAACAGGTAGCGCCCGGCGGGCACCGTGAACCGGCGGGCCTTTTTGGTGACCTCTTTGAGGTTGTCCGGGCTGAGCGCATTCAGCGGGACGAACCGGGCCAGCTCCTTCGTCGTTACGGCTTCGGGCATGATCTCTCGCTGCGCTTGGTGGCGTGGCGGTCGCCGTTGCTCATGCAGGAAACGTACCGCCTCCCCCGGGGTTGCGCAAGGCGACGAGCGCGCGACTGCGGGCGAGGCCGGTAGGGGCTACAATAGCGAAGCCGCACGTGCTGCGCGACCGAGGACCCCGAGCGACCGTGGATCAGCCCCGCGCACTCCCCTGGGATCAAGCACAGACCGCGCTGCGCGAGTGGTATGCCTCCGGTCTGGGCGAGGAGCTGCACGAGCGGATCGCCGGGCGTACGGGCGCGATTCTGCGCGACCTCTACGCGCTGCACTGCGTCCAAATCGGCGGCACGAAGTACGGTGTCGACTTGCTCACGGGGCGCGGCTTGATCCATCGCGTGCATCTCACGGGCGATGGTTGCGACGGTATGCGGGCCGATCCCGCGGCGCTGCCGCTGGCGACCCGCTCGGTGGACCTGGTGGTCTTGGCGCATGCGTTGGAGTTCTATCCCGACCCCCATCGCCTGTTGCGCGAGGTCGACCGGGTCCTCACGCTCGATGGCCACGTCCTCGCCATCGGGTTCAATCCCTGGAGCCTATTCGGTATTCGCCGGGCACTTGCGGGCAACTGGATCCCTTGGTCCGGCTACTTCTATAGCACGGGCCGTGTCGCCGATTGGCTGACGCTGCTCGGGATTCGCATACGGTGGCGGGAGACCTTGTGGCATAGGCTGCCGGCCCAGCGGCGTCTCTTGCGCCACCGGCTATCGGTAATGGAGCGCATCGGGCGCGTCCTGCCCGGCACCGGCGGTATCTACTTGTTGCTGGCACGCAAACACTCGGTGCCGATGACCCCGGTGGCGCTGGGCTGGGACTGGACGCCGGCCCGGGTGCGCGTGCGCGGGCCCGCACGGCCGATGGGACGGTGCGAGGGGCTGCGCGGGGGTGCCACCAGTGACGGCTATGAGGGAGGGTAGACGATTGGCCGGAACCGTAGTCATCTATACCGACGGCGCGTGCCGCGGCAATCCGGGACCCGGGGGCTGGGGCGCGCTGCTGACCGCCGCCAGCAAGGAGCGCGAGCTCTACGGCTTCGAGCCCGAGACCACCAACAACCGCATGGAGCTCATGGCGGCGATCCGGGCATTGGAGACGCTCGAGCGCCCGTGCAGCGTGCAGATCGTGACCGACTCGCAGTATGTGATGAAGGGCGTGACCGAGTGGATGCAGGGGTGGAAGCGCCGCGGTTGGCGTACCGCCGATCGCAAGCCGGTGCGCAACGTGGACTTGTGGCAGCGCCTCGATGCCGCGCTGGCGCGCCATAGTGTGGATTGGGAGTGGGTGCGCGGTCACACCGGCCGCGAGGGCAACGAGCGCGCCGATGCGCTCGCCAATCGCGCCATCGACGAAAAGGGGCCGCAATGAGCCACCGCCAGATCGTGCTGGATACGGAGACCACGGGCCTCGAGCCCCAACAAGGCCACCGCATCATCGAGATCGGGGCCATCGAGCTCGTCCACCGGCGCTCTACCGGCAACCGCTACCACCAGTACATCAATCCCGAGCGCGCGATCGAGGAGGGCGCCGAGGAGGTCCACGGGATCTCCAACGAGTGGCTCGCCGACAAACCGGCCTATCGCGATATCGCAGCGCCGCTCCTCGAGTTCATCCGCGGCGCTGAGCTGATCATCCACAACGCGCCGTTCGACGTGGCGTTCCTCAACGCCGAGCTCGCCTGGCTGGGCCCGGAGTGGGGCCAGATCGAGGATTACTGCAGCGTCCACGACTCGCTGGTGCAGGCCCGCGAGCTCCACCCGGGCCAGCGCAACAGCCTGGATGCGCTGTGCAAGCGCTACGAGATCGACAACTCGGGGCGCGATCTCCACGGCGCGCTGCTCGACGCCGAGCTCCTGGCCGAGGTGTATCTGGCCATGACCGGGGGCCAGACGGCCCTCGGGCTACAGGTCAGCACCGGCCGCGATGGCGGCGGCGCGGGGGCACCGTCGGGGCGTCGGCGCGATGCCCGGATCCCCGTGATGCGGGCCACCGAGGACGAGCGGGCCGCGCACGAGGCCCGCTTGAACGAGATCGCCGAGGCCAGCGGGGGGGCTTGCCTGTGGTCGGTGGAGGACGGATCGGCCGAGGAGGTACCGGAGGGGGCTGATTGAGCCGGGCGCCGGTCCTTTGCCGGGGTTGGGGGGTCGAGCGCTGTCGGGGCGGACTGAGAGTCCGCCCCACAGGATCGCATGGCGCCTCAGCGGAGGCGTCGAGCCTACAGGCTCCGCTCCAGCAGGGGTGCAGCGATGAGGCACCGACTGAGAGTCCGTCCCACAGGATTGCATGAGCGTCGGGGG
>CAYTWS010000296.1:0-3102 GCA_964442145.1 uncultured Ectothiorhodospiraceae bacterium
CGGTCAAGCGCCCCAGGGAGGCGAGCTTGAGCTGTTGCAGTTGCTCCTGGATGAAGCGCGCATCCTCGAGTGCGATTAGTGTGCCCTGCTCGCCCAAGTCGGTGAATTGGGGCTGCACCTCCGTGTCGCTGTCGCCGCTGGGTGCGACCGGGTTGTTGGCCCGGTGTGGCTCGTTGTGCTGGCGTGCCATCGCTTCGGCGAGACCCGGAGCGACCTCGTCCAATGATTGGCCCGTGAGGTCTTTGGTGGCTCGACCCAGCAGGTGGTGCGCGCTGGTGTTGGCGAGGGCGATCGTCCCGCGGTCGTCGACAACCAGGATCCCGGATTCCATCTGCTGGATGATGCGCTCGTTGAGCGCGGCGAGCCGGCGAACGTCGAGCCCCCGTTGGTAAGCGAGCTCGGCCGTTTGGGCTCGCCCCCGCGCGGTGAGGCCGGCCAGCAAGGCGACGGCGAATAGCACCACGCCGATCAGCGCTGCTTGCGCATAATTCGTGGCGAGCGGGCTCAACTGGAGCTCCCGGACGATCTCGCCGGTCAAAAGAAATAGCGTGGCCAACGCCGGATAGACCGAGGCTGCTCGCGGCGGCAGCAGCAGGCTCGCACCGGCGACCGGGACGATCAGCAGCATCCCGAGGCCGCTGTCGATGCCCCCGGAGGAGTAGGTGATGCCGGCGAGCGCGACGACGTCGGTGTAGAAGTGCAGATACGCTTGCGTCTGCGCGCTCGGCTGACGCTGGCGCAACAAGGCGGCGAAGAGCAGGCCCGCGACCAAGTACGTGGACGCGAACAGGTAGAATACCAGGGGCGCATCTCGCCCGAACTCGATCCCGGGTGCCGAGAACAGGAACGCACACAGGACGACGAAAGCCACGAAGAGCCGATAGCTGTTGAGCAGGCGCAGCGATCCCCAAGCGCTGCCCGGTTGGATCGGGCTCAATGGAAGCGCGAGCACGGCGAGCGACTCGATCATGGCACGCGAGTCTCGCCCGACCGTGCCCGCGAAGCAACCAGGGGCGTCGTGTCTTGGGGTGTTGCGGTCTTTGGCGCAGAATACGCCGCACGATTCCCTGTCCCAGCCGTCGTAGGAGGCCCGTTGCCCTCGCCACCGGAGCTCGCCATCGCCTTGGTTCAATTCGACCCGCTCGTGGGGGATATCGACGGCAATGCCGAGCGCATCGCCGAGGCGGTGCGAGCGGCCGCGCGTGAACAGCCATGTCGCGTCGCCATCCTCCCCGAACTCGCGCTGGTGGGCTATCCGCCCGACGATCTCCTATTGCGCCCCGACTTCGCCCAGCGTGTGGACGCCGCGCTCGATTGGCTCGCTCGAGCGCTAGCCGATAGTGGCGTGGCGATCGTCGTGGGCGCGCCGCTCGTCGAGGGCGCTGCACGCTACAACGCCGCCGTGGTGATCGATGGCGGCGCACGGGTGGCCGTGGCGCGCAAGCGATGCTTGCCCAACTACGGTGTGTTCGACGAGAAGCGCTACTTCGTCGCCGCATGCGAGCCCACCGTCGTCGGCATCGACGGGCGCTCGTTGGGCGTGATCGTGTGCGAGGACATCTGGGCGCGCGAGCCGGCGCAGGCCGTGCGCGACGCCGGCGCCGAGGCCATCGTCTGCGTCAACGCGTCCCCGTTCGACTGGCGCAAGCGCGAGGCGCGGTGGGCGGTCGCGCGCGAGCGTGTCACCGAGTGTGCGGTGCCGCTCATCTACGTGAACCAGGTGGGCGGACAGGACGAGCTCGTCTTCGACGGCGCGTCGTTCGCCGTGGATCGGCACGGCAATGAGGCGTTGCGGCTGCCGGCTTGGTCCGAGTCGGGCGCGACGCTGCGCCTCGACTCCGACGGCACCGTGACGCCTGTCTCCGCCCAGCCCGCGGGGCCGGACGAGGCCGAGACCGAGGCCATCTATCGCGCGACGGCGCTCGCCGTGCGCGATTACGTCGGCAAGAACGGATTCGAACGCGTCTTCGTGGGACTGTCGGGCGGCATCGATTCCGCTTTGACGCTGGCGTTGGCCGTGGATGCGCTGGGAGCGGACCGTGTCATGGCGGTCATTATGCCGTCGCGCTACACCTCGCGCATGAGCATCGACGACGCCAATGCCCTGTCCGACCGCCTCGGGGTTCGCCGGCACGTCGTATCCATCGAGGGGCCGTATGAGGCGTTCCTGGAGACACTAGCGGGCCCGTTCGAGGGGGCGTCAGCGGGGACGGCCGAGGAGAACATCCAAGCCCGCAGCCGCGGCGTGCTGTTGATGGCGTTGGCCAACAAGCAGGGCGGGCTCGTGTTGAGCACGGGCAACAAGAGCGAGCTGGCGGTGGGCTACGCCACGCTCTACGGCGACATGGTCGGCGGCTTCGCGCCGCTCAAGGATGTCCCCAAAACGCGCGTCTACGAGCTCGCGCGCTGGCGCAACCGCGCCGACGAGGTCATCCCCGAGCGCATCATCGAGCGCGCACCGTCGGCCGAGCTCGCACCCGAGCAGGCCGACACCGACAGCCTACCGCCCTACGACCAGCTGGACCCGATCCTGGAGGGCTTGGTCGAGCGCGACGATTCGGTCGAGGATCTCGTCCAAGCCGGTCACGACGCGGTCACCGTTCGCCGTGTCGCGCGCATGCTGGTCACCAGCGAGTACAAGCGCCGGCAGGCCGCGCCCGGGCCCAAGGTCTCGCCGCGCGCGTTTGGACGTGAGCGGCGCTATCCCATCACGGCGTGCTACACGTTCTAGGGCCTGTTAACACTTGCCGCGGCGACCGCGGGAAGTGTTAACAGGCCCTAGGCACGACACGAGGCGCCCGCGTGTACTTTCGGAATCGCGCGGACCGGCCCCGTCGTCAGTCGGACGGCGGTGATGGCGCCTCGCTACCGGGCGCTTTCGCTGCGGTCTCGTGGCTGGGCTCGTGCTGGGCGAGCACGCGCCGTGTGTCGGCCGCCAAGTCCGCCATGTCCATGCGCTCGTAGGCGCGTGCCTGTAGTGCCAGGGCATCGGCGACGGCGGGAGCGCCGTCGTAGTGCTCGAGGAGGTAGTCCACGCGGTTCACCGCGGCCGTGAAAGCGCTCTGCTCGAAATAGAACCGGGCCGTCTCGAGCTCGTGCTTG
>CAYTWS010000297.1:0-3093 GCA_964442145.1 uncultured Ectothiorhodospiraceae bacterium
CGTATGTGCGGTGGTGTGAGAGCCGGGGCGGGCGACCGCCCCGGCTACTCGATTTCGACTGCATGCCCCAGTGATGGCATTCTAGCGCCGTTTTGGCTCGCCGTACTCGTTCCCACGCGAAAAACGCCCGCGCGCGTCGCGGCAGGCTGCGCTCGCTCGCCTGGCTGGTCGTCGGCGCGGTCGTCGCGTTCTCGCTGGCGTCGTTCGCCCTGCTCGACTACCGCGTGCGCAGCCAATTCGGCGAGACCCAGTGGCGCGTGCCGACGCGCGTCTACACCCAACCCTTCGCCCTCCACGACGGCCGCGCGATCGATATCGACCAAGCGGTGGCGCATCTCGAGCGCCTCGGTTACCGCCGCAGCCCGGACCTCTCGCGCCCGGGGCGCTACCGCGTCGACGGCCGGGTCCTGCACGCCCACGCACGCGCCTTCGACTTCGCCGACGGGCGCGCGCCCGCGCGCCGCGTGCGGGTGCGCTTCGCCAACGCAGCAGTCGCCGGTGTCGACCGTGGCCGCGACGAGGCGGCGATCGTTCGCTTCGAGCCGGAACGCCTGGGCCAGGTCTACGCGGGCCGTCGGGCCGATCGCATCCTGGTGCGCCGCGAGGACGTGCCGGACAAGCTCGTCGACGCGCTGATCGCGGTCGAGGACCGCGACTTCGCCACCCACTGGGGCATCGACGTCAGTGCGATCGCGCGCGCGGCATGGGCCAATCTGCGCGCCGGGGCGATCGTGCAGGGCGCGAGCACGCTCACGCAGCAGCTCGCCAAGAACTTCTTCCTGTCGGGCGAGCAGACCTTCGCGCGCAAGTTCACCGAGGCGCTGATGGCGCTATCGCTGGAATGGCACTACAGCAAGGAAGCGCTGCTGGAGGCGTATCTCAACGAGGTCTATCTGGGCCAGGACGGCGATCGCTCCATCCACGGCTTCGGTCTGGGCGCGCGCTTCTGGTTCAACCGGCCGCTCGACGAGCTCGCCCTGGACGAGATCGCGCTGCTGGTGGGCCTGATCCGGGGGCCGTCGTACTACGATCCGCGCGCGCATCCCGAGCGGGCCCGCGCGCGCCGCGACACGGTCCTGCGTGTGCTCGCGCGCACGGGTGTGGCGCCGCGTGAGCGGGTACGGGCCGCCATGGATGAGCCCTTGGGTGTGGTCCCACGCGAGCGCGTGCGTCTGGCCTCATACCCGGCGTACCTGGACTTGGTGCGGCGCCAGCTCGCCGAGCGCTATCCGGAGGAGCAGTTGGCCGAGGGCGGGTTGCGCGTGTTCACCCACCTCGACCCGGTGGTCCAGAACGCCGCGCAGGCAGCGCTCGAGGAGGGGGCCGGCCGCCTCGGGGGGGACGATCTACAAGGAGCCGTGGTCGTCGCCGCGCCCGAGAGTGGTGCCCTGCACGCCGTCGTCGGCGATCGCCGCCCCGGTCGGGCCGGCTACAACCGCGCACTGCGCGCGAACCGATCCATCGGCTCGTTGGTCAAGCCGGCCATCTACTACACCGCGCTCGCGCGGCCCGAGCGCTTTACACTGACCACGCCCATCCGCGACGAGCCACTGGCCGTCGAGCGCGGTGATGGCGGCACCTGGCGCCCGCAAAACTTCGACGGCGAGTTCGCCGGCGAGATCCCGCTGGTGCGCGGGCTGGTCGACTCGCGCAATGCGGCGACGGCCCGCCTGGGGCTCGAGCTGGGATTGCAGCGGGTGGGCCAGACGCTACGACGTCTGGGCGCCGGCGACGGGCGTGGGCTGATGCCGGCCGATCTGCTGGGCGCGACCTCGCTGAGCCCGCTCGAGGTCACGGGGATGTATCAGACCCTGGCGGCCGGCGGCTTCGACGCGCCGTTGCGCACGCTGCGCTCGGTGCGAACGCGCGATGGCGAGTCGCTGGGGCAGTCCGGCCTGTCGCTCGAGAAGGCGTTGGCGCCCGGCCCCGTCTTCCTGGTCAACACGGCGCTCGATCGGGTCACGCGCGAGGGCACCGCGGCTGCGTTGCAACGCCTGTTGCCGGGCCGTCGCGTAGCGGGCAAGACGGGCACGACCGATGAGTTGCGCGATTCCTGGTTCGCCGGCTTCGACGGGCGGCGCGTCGGCGTGGTCTGGCTGGGCCATGACGACAACAGCCCGACAGGCCTGACTGGCAGTGCTGGCGCCCTGCGCGTCTGGGCCGATATGATGAGCAGCTTGCCCGCGGCGGGATGGGGGCGCGAGACACCGCCCGGGGTCGAATGGGTGCGCGTGGACGTGGAGGCCAATCGCTCGGTGCCTAGCTTCTGCGGCGACGGCGAGCGCTTGCCCTTCATCGAGGGCTCCGTGCCGGCGCGCGCGAATCGCTGCCGAGGCGGCCGCGTTGGCGGTGGGACCCGTTGAGGATACAGATGATGCGCCTTTGGCTGAGTTTGTTGGTATTTGTGCTCGTCGCCGGCTGTGCCACCCAGCAGGAGCCGGCCGATGGCCCGCAGCGCACGGACGAGCCGCTCGATCCGAGCGAGAGCATCGATCACAACGTCGACAATCGGGCGGTGTCGCTGCTGTGGGATCAAGCCGAGAGGGCGCGGCGGAACAATCAGATCGACAAGGCGGTCGGCAAGCTCGAGAAAGCCATAAGGATGGCACCGGAAGACCCGGTGCTGTGGAGCCGTTTGGCCGAGCTGCGGCTGCAGCAACGCGACTTCGCGGTCGCCGAGAATCTCGCCTCCAAGTCGAATGCCTTGGCCGGTAACCAGCGGCTGCTGCGCTATCGCAACTGGGTGATCATCGCCGAGGCGCGCCGCCGCCGTGGCGACGAAGAAGGTGCCCGACAGGCGCGGACGGAGGCCGAGCGCCTGCGGGGAGGATCCTGACGCCTTGACGGATGCGGCAGAGCTGTTGGGCCCCGACGGTCCGCTAGCGCGCGCCATCGACGGATTCGCCTCGCGCTCGGGCCAACAAGCCCTGGCCTCGGCGGTCGAGCGTACCCTGGCCGATGGCGGTGCCTTGGTCGGCGAGGCGGGCACGGGTATCGGCAAGACCTTCGCCTATCTCGTGCCCGCGCTGCGCCGCGGTGACAAGGTCATCATCTCGACGGGCACGCGCCATCTCCAGGATCAGCTCTTCCAGA
>CAYTWS010000298.1:0-3078 GCA_964442145.1 uncultured Ectothiorhodospiraceae bacterium
GCTCGATCGAGCGCATCGCGCGGCTGGTCCAGGAGATCGTGCCCAGCGCCGAGGTGCGCATGGCCCATGGGCAGATGCGCGAGGCCGACCTCGAGAGCGTCATGCTCGACTTCTACCACCAGCGCTTCAACGTGCTGGTGTGCACCACGATCATCGAGTCGGGCATCGACGTGCCCACCGCCAACACCATCGTGATCAACCGCGCCGACCGCATGGGTATGGCCCAGCTCCACCAGCTGCGCGGGCGCGTCGGGCGCTCGCATCACCGCGCCTACGCCTATCTGCTGTCGCCGCCGCGGGCGAACATGACCGCCGACGCGGACAAGCGCCTCCAGGCGATCGAGTCGCTCGAGGACTTAGGGGTCGGCTTCACCCTGGCCTCGCACGATCTCGAGATCCGTGGGGCGGGCGAGCTCTTGGGCGAGGAGCAAAGCGGCCAGATCCAGGAGGTCGGCTTCTCGCTCTACTCCGAGCTCCTCGATCGCGCCACCGAGGCGCTCAAGGCGGGCGAGACCCCGGACACGGATCAGCCGCTGCACGACGTGCCCGACGTCGATCTGCATCTGCCGGCACTGCTGCCGGGCGACTACGTGCCCGATGTGCACGAGCGCCTGATCCTGTACAAGCGCATCGCCGGCGCGAGCACCCAGGAGGCCCTCGACGAGCTGCGTGTCGAGATCGTCGACCGCTTCGGCCGCCTGCCCGACGCCGCGCGCAACCTGTTCCGCGTGACCGGCATCCGCTTGGTCTGCGACGCGCTGGGCATCGCCCGCCTCGATGTGGGTGCCGAGGGCGGATCGATGACGTTTCGCGACAACCCGGCCGTCGACATGGAGTCGCTCATCGGGATCGTCCAGGCCGAGCCCAAGCGCTATCGCTTCGACGGCACGAGTGGGCTACGCTTCGACATCGCGCTCGACGACGCCGACGAGCGCCTCGAGTTCGTCGACTCCCTGCTGGCCCGGCTCCAGGGGCAAGGCTGACGGGCCGGGGCGGAACCGGGCCATTGCGAGAGACTGAGGAATGATCATGCGCCGACCGCTAGCCGCTTTCGCGCTCGCGTCCCTGCTGCCGGTCACCGCCGTGGGCGAGGACGGCGACGGATCGCGTACCTTCTATGAGGTCGAGATCGTCATCTTCGAGCACGCCGGCGACGACCGCGACAAGACGGGCGAGCGTTGGGATCCGGCCGTGATCGCCCCCCGGTTCGACGACGTGGGCCGCTTCCAGGGCGGCTCGGGGGTGGCGGCCGATGGGCGTCCAGTGATCAGCCAGCCCGCCGGCGCGGCCGCCGATGGCCCCCTGGCCCAGTTCCGTGCATTGGAGGCGAGCGCGGGCTCACTGGGCGAAGCGGTGCAGAAGCTCGAAGACGCCGACGCCTACGAGGTGCTGCGCCACCTCCACTGGCGCCAGCCCCCCACACCGCCGCGCAAAGCCACCCCGCTTCGCGTGACCGCCGGCGAGCCGCTGGCGCTGAGCGTGCCCGAGCGTGGCTACCGGCAGCCGCGCGCGCTGCAGGTCGTCGACGAAGCCGTCGCCCCCGTGGCCGACGCCGACGACAGCGCCGACGACAGCGCCGCGGCGGCTAGCGCGACCCTGGGAGACGACGACGATACCGCCACCGATCGGGCCGAGGCCGACACCGCCGCAGCGCGTTCACCCACGACCCCGTTCGGCTCGGGCATGTTCGCGCCCAAACGGCGCGACGTCACCGTCGAGGCCCTCGACGGCACGGTCACGCTCGTAGTGAGCCGCTATCTCCATCTGCACGCCGATCTACACTACACCAAGCCGGTGGACTGGCGCGCCGAGGTCGGCGCTACGCGCGCGGCCCCGCGGCCCCTCGAAGGTGACGGCGGCGGAGAGGGCGCGTCCGATTCGGGGCAACGCCACCGCGTCGCCATGGCGCGCGACGACCAAGGCCGGGCGGTCCTGTCCTATCCGTTCGAGCAGCGCCGCCGCATGCGCAGCGGCGAGCTGCACTACTTGGATCACCCCGTGCTCGGGCTGCTCGTGATCGTGCAGCCGCGCGAGGTGGCGCCCTCCGAGGCGGCCAGCGGCGGCGCTGCCGACGAGACGGCCGATTGATGCGCTGACGGATGGGCTCCTAGCGCCTGCAAGCTCGCCGACGGCTCGAGCCGCAGCGAAAGCCCGACCCACCCGATGGCACGCCGCCGGCGTCCGGCCTCGGCCGGCCCTCGGCGCCCACGCGCCGGGGCCCGATCCAGCCAGCCGCCAATCCATACGGGCTGCCTCGCGCCGCGCTCAGTCGCCCCCGCCCGCGCCCTCCTGTGCCGAGTCGGCCTGCTCGAGCTCCTGCTCGATCGCGTCGATCTCCTCGCGCAGCACCTCGAGGTCGTCGCGCAGCGACTCCAGCTCCTCGGCGGTCGTGGCACGGCGCTCGCGCGCCGACTCGAGCGCCGTGCGCTGCTCCTCGATGGCCTTGTTGAGCTCCTCGATGCGCTCGCTGCGGCTGTTGTCCTGCGCGCCCGCCTCGCCGTCGTCTTCGGCAGCGACGGCCATCCCGGACCCCGCAGTCAACACCGCAGCCAGCAGACCGGCGAGCACCGGCCGAGGGCGATCCGTGGCGCTGATGCCCCTCATCGGCGTCATCGGATCTCGGCCTCCTCCGCCAGCTCGATGACGCCCTCCAATGCCACCCGGATGGCGGCATCGCGCACCTCGCTGCGCCCGCCCGGCAGTTGCTTGACCCGGGCCTCGGGCGGGACCCCGCGGCGCGCCCAGGCGAACCAGACCAGCCCCACCGGCTTGTCGTCCGTGCCCCCGCCGGGGCCGGCGATGCCGCTGACCGCGACCGCGATGTTCGCCGCGCTGTGTGTGAGCGCGCCGGTGACCATCGCCTCGACCGTCGCCGAGCTCACCGCCCCGTGGGTGTCGAGCGTCTCCTCGGGCACACCCAGCATCTGGTGCTTGGCGTCGTTGGTATAGGTCACGAAGCCGCGATCGAACCAGGCCGAGCTACCCGCCACATCGGTGACGGTCTGGGCGACGCCGCCGCCCGTGCACGACTCGGCGACGGCCCTGGTCCAGTCGCCGGCAGCCAGCACCGCGCCGAGG
>CAYTWS010000299.1:0-3076 GCA_964442145.1 uncultured Ectothiorhodospiraceae bacterium
GTTCATCATCGTCGCCGAGTCGATGGAGATCTTTCGCCCCATCGACCAGGTCGGATGGGCACATGCCTCATCGCGTGTGACCTCTGTCAGGCTCGACGGCGCGCGCCGCAAGAAGGGCCCGCCCGAGGCCGTGAGCAGGATGCGCTCCACCCCGCTGGGGGCCTGGTCTTGCCCGGCGCGCTCGGGCAGGCACTGGAAGATCGCATTGTGCTCGCTGTCGATCGGCAAGAGCTCTGCGCCGGTGCGCCGCGCAGTCGAGATCACCAGCGCACCGCCGGCCACCAGGGCCTCCTTGTTCGCCACCAGCACCCGCTTACCGGCCTCCACGGCGGCCAGCGTCGAGGCCATGCCCGCCATGCCGACGATCGCGGCCATGACGATATCGACTTCATCGGCCCGTGCCACCGTGTCCAGGCCCTCGTGACCCGCCAACACACGGGTCTCGAGGCCCGCCGCGCGCACCCAGCCGGTGAGCTGGTCGGCCGCGTCGGCCTGGGCGAGGACGGCGTATTCGGGGCGATAGCGCTGGACTTGCTGCCACAGGGTCTCGACCTGGGCGTTCGCGGACAGCGCGCAGACACGCAAGCGCCCGGGATGGCGCTCGATCACGTCGAGGGTGCTCGAGCCGATCGACCCGGTCGAGCCCAGTACCGCCACACCTTGGGGGCGACTCGCGGCATCGCCCATCACGCCTCCAGCAGCCCGAGCACCGACACGCCCAGTGCGAGCATGGGCAATGCCGCGATCAAGCTATCGATACGGTCGAGCAGACCGCCGTGGCCCGGCAGGAGGTTGCCCGAGTCCTTCGCACCGGCCTCGCGCTTGACCACGCTCTCGAGCAAATCGCCCGCGATCGAGAACAGCGCAGCCACCAAGGCGACCCCGACCCATGCGGCCCAGATGCCCGCCGTAGTATCCAAGCCCAGGCCAGCAAGACCGGCGAAGACCGCGACAGCGACCAAGGCGCCGACGACCCCCTCGCGCGTCTTGCCGGCACTCACGCGCGGCGCCAGCGCCCGTCGGCCAAATGCCCGCCCAGCGAAATATGCCCCGATATCGGCCACCCAGACGAGGCAGATCGCGTAGAGCAAAAGCCACCGCCCGAGCACATTGGGCTCGGCCAGCACGGCGCCGGCGGCCACCAGCGATGGGAAGAGCAAAACACCCGCGAGCAGCCACTCCCAGAGAAGCCCCTGACTCGCCGGCCTTGGCCCGCCCCCGGTGAGGAGCCACATGGCGACGCCACACCACCATGCGAGTGCCAGCACCACGGCGAGATCGGCCGCCCCCGCCCCCATGAGGGCGAACACCACCACCGCCGCCACGACGACCGCGGCAACGTAGCTGACCCGCGCTGGCGTGCTCCCCAGCCCCGACAGGCGACTCCATTCCCAGGCGCCCAGGGCCGCAACCCCCGCGAGTACGCCCGCGACGCCGCCGACCGGCAGCGCGAACACCGCCACCGCCACCACGACGGCGCCGACCACGGCTGTGGCGATACGTTGGCCGAGCAACGGATCGAGGCGGCTGCGTTGGCGATCGGCGCCCTCGGTCACGTCAACCGCTTCCCGCGCGACCGACTTGGGCGAGCTGGTCCTCGGTTCGCCCGAACCGGCGCTCACGGCCCCTGTAGAAGGCAAGGGCTTCGTCCAAGCCGTCGGCGTCGAAATCGGGCCACAGGCATTCGGTGAACCACAGCTCAGTGTAGGCGAGCTGCCACAGCAGATAATTACTGATCCGGCGCTCGCCGCCCGTGCGAATCAGCAGATCGGGCTCGGGCATGTCGGCGAGCGCGAGCCGTGCGCCCACGTCCTGGGTGTCGATGCCCTCGAGGTCGATCCGGCCCGCCGCGGCATCGGCGGCGAGCGAGCGTGCGGCCTGAGCGATGTCCCAGCGTCCGCCGTAATTGGCCGCAACGACGAGCTCCATGCCGCCATTGCCCGCGGTGGTCTCCTCGGCGCGTGCCATCTCGCGCTGTAGTGCGTTGGAGAAGCCGCGGCGCTCGCCGATGAATCGCAGCCGAATATCATTGTCCGCGAGCTTGTCGACTTCGGAGCGCAGTGTGCGCAGGAGTAGCTCCAGGAGCACGTGGACCTCACTCTCGGGGCGGCGCCAATTCTCGCTGGAGAAGGCGAACAGCGTGAGCACACCGATACCTCGCTGAGCACACGCCTCGATGATCGTCTGCGTGGCGCGTACACCGGCCCTGTGGCCCTCGGTACGGTGGGCGGAGCGCTCGCGCGCCCAACGGCCGTTGCCGTCCATGATGATCGCGATGTGGTGGGGGTCACTCCCCGGGCGCATAACTGCCTCCGCGCTCGACTGATTGGGAAGGCGCCCGGGCCCTCGAGCGACCGGGCTCGCGAGCCCTGCCGGCGAGCCGTTCAAACCTCCATGAGGTCCGCTTCCTTGCGCTCGAGCATATCGTCGATCTCCGCGATCGACTCGTCGGTGATCTTTTGGATGGCCTGCTCGCCCGCGTGCTCGTCGTCCTCGGTGATCTCTTTTTGTTTGCGCAGGGACTTTAGCTCGCTGTTGATGTCACGCCGCACGTTGCGCACCGCGATGCGGGCGTTCTCCGCCTCCTGGCGAACGACCTTGACGAGCTCTTTGCGCCGTTCCTCGGTCATCGGCGGCATGGGCACGCGAATGACGGTCCCGGCGCTGACCGGATTGAGCCCGAGGTTGGCGTTCATGATCGCCTTCTCGACCTTCGGCACCATCGACTTTTCCCAAGGCTGCACCGCCAGCGTGCGCGCATCCTCGACGTGAATACTGGCCGCATGATGCAAAGGGACCTCGGCGCCATAGTAGTCGACGGTTACCTGTTCGAGCAGGCCAGTGTGCGCGCGCCCCGTGCGAACACCCCTGAACTCTTGGGCCAGCGCCTCGATGCTCTTTCGCATCCGCTGGCGCGCATCGTCTTTCATTTCCTCGATCATCTCCGGCCTCGCTCCACGATCGTTCCCACGTCATCGCCTTGCACCGCGCGCAGGAGCTCGCCCTCGTTGTTCAGATTGAAGATGTGCAACGGGATATTGTTGTCGCGGCACATCACCACGGCCGTGGCATCCAT
>CAYTWS010000300.1:0-3063 GCA_964442145.1 uncultured Ectothiorhodospiraceae bacterium
GAGTGCTGCGTGAACCGCCGTATACGGACCTGTTTATGGGGTGGTGTGAGAGCCGGGGCGGGCGACCGCCCCGGCTACTCGATGCGCGCTCGGCCGGTGCCGTTGCGAGGCCGGGGTTGCGATTTGACCAAAGGCCAAGAGGCCCCGGTTAACGCGACGCGTCGCGTCGGTAGTCCTCGAGCTGGGCCATGACGCGGCGCACGTAGGTTTGAGTTTGTTCATACGGCGGGATGCCGCCGTGGCGGCGCACGGCGCTGGGGCCGGCGTTGTAGGCGGCCAAGGCGGCCTCGAGGCGATCGGGGAACGCACGACGTAGGCGCTGGAAATAGTCAATGCCCCCGCGCAGGTTTTGGTGGATGTCGAACGGATTATCCACCCCGAGCTCGCGTGCGGTCGCCGGCATGAGCTGCATGAGGCCTTGGGCGCCGACGCTGGAGACGGCTTCGGGATCGAAGCACGACTCGACCGAGATCATCGCCTTGATCAGCAAGCGGTCCGCCCCGAAGCGCTCACTGAGGCGGCGAAGCGGGCGCTCGATGCGCTCGACGCGGTGCTCGCGCTCGGTCTCGCTGAGGCCGCGGCAGGACGAGCGCGCCGGCGGGCGCCCGTGATAACCGACGAATTCGTAGTCGTCGAGCTCGTCGGCGTTGGGGCGACGATCGGTGAACCACACCGTCCCATCTTCCTCGCGGTATTTGTAGGTCACGCCATCGTCGGCCCCGCTCGGGCTCGTCGCAGCGAGCGCCAGCGCGAGAACGAATAATGCGAGCCCCGGTGCGCCGCGATGGCCGCGAGGACGACGGGCGCGCGCGGATGCTGCGCTCGAGGTCGATGTAGCGGCGCCGCCTACCGGTGGTCCCGCCGGGGTGACGCCGACCAGCGGTCTGCGATGCCCCCTGGGGGCGTCTCGGGACGAGCCCAGTGGTCGCGCCATCTTGTGGCCCCTCCGCGTGGTTGCTGCGCGAATATAGCATCCGCCCGGTGCGCTTGGTGTAGTGCCAAGCGGGTCGTGCGGGTATCGTAGAGTGCTCGTCTCGCAGGGCCATTGATGCATGCAGCTCACCCCGACGCGGTTTGAACGGCGCAGCCAGTCGTTCCGTGGGGTCCCGGTCATCGATCGGGCCTTCTCGGGGCGCTCACGGGCTGGCCTGGCCGGTGCGGACCGGGGCGGCCACATGATGTACGAGTGGATCGCCCCCAGTGTGCGCTGCGACGCCGTTGACAATGGAGGGTCGATGGCCCAGCCCATGGCCGGTAGCGACACCGATGGGACCGGGATCGCCGAGCCCGGTCGCCCTGCTTGGCCGGGACCGCGGCGATGAGTCTGGACCAGCGACTCCTGGCGGCCCTCAGTCATGGTTCGCCGCGGTCGCCCGGCTCGCTGGCGGTCGAGCTGGGTGCGACCACCGATCGGGTTCGGCGACGGCTGCGCCGCTTGCTCGCGGCTGGTTGGCCCATCACGGCCGGCGGCGACGCCGGTTATCGTCTCGATCCCAGCGTTCGCGTGCTCCACCCGGACCGGATCGAGTCGGGGCTCGTCGATGTCGCCGATTGTCTCGACCGCCTCGTCTTCTGGCCCCAAATCGACTCGACGCAGATGGCCATCGCGGGTGAGCCGGTCCGCGACGATGGGCGTGCCGTGGTGGCTATTGCCGACCGGCAAACGGCCGGGCACGGGCGCCGCGGGCGTGGCTGGCATGCGCCCGCCGGCGGGGCGATTACACTGTCGTTGGCGCGCTACCTGCCGCAGCCACCCTCGGGACTCGGGGCGTTGGCGCCCGGTCTCGGACTCGCGGTCGCCGAGGCGTTGCGGGCGCGAGGGGTCGCCGGGGTCGGCGTCAAGTGGCCCAACGATGTGTTGATCGACGGCGCCAAAGTGGCCGGCGTGCTCGTCGACGCCGTGGGTGCGCGCAACAGCGGCGCGCGGGTGGTCGTCGGGGTGGGTGCCAATTTCGCTCTGGGGGAGCCCCGGGATCGGGATGGTCGAACGGATTTGTGCTCGGCGCTCACCCAACCGCCGCCGCGGAGCGAGTGGGTGGTTGCCATCGTGCGCGCCCTGCTCATGCGCTTGAGCCAAGCAGCGCGCTATGGTCCTGCTACAGCGCTAGCCGGCTGGTGCCCTCTCGACGCCTACCGTGACCGGCGAGTGCGGGTCACGACCTCGGAGGAGGCGGTCGACGGGGTCGCCGCCGGTGTCGACGAGGCGGGTGCGCTCCAAGTCGATACCGCGGCCGGTCGGCGCCGCTTCATTTCGGCCGATGTGAGCTTGCGGGCGGTCGAACCGTGTTGATTCTTGTCGATATCGGCAATAGCCGCGCCAAATGGGGTATCGCCCGGGCTGGCGACGTCGACGGCCCGTGGCCGCTGGGCGACGGCGCAGCGGGCCTGGTCGAGGTGCTCGACGACGCTTGGGGCGAGTACACACCCGAGGCGGTGGTCGTGGCCAGTGTGGCCGAGCCGCAGCGGTTGGCCGCCGTGGCCTCTTGGACCGAGGCCCGCTGGGGCATCGCCCCAGCGGTGGTGCGCTCGCAGGTGGCTTGCGGTGATGTCGCCACCGCCTATGCCGACGCCACGACGCTCGGGGTCGATCGCTGGGCCAACCTGCTCGGCCTGCGCCGGTGCGCTGGCGCCCGCGATGCCGTCGTGGCGGATGTGGGTACCGCCGTCACCGTCGACGGCTTGCGCAGCGACGGCCACCATGTCGGTGGCGCCATCCTGCCGGGCTGGAAGGCCGGCCAGCGGGGCCTACAGCAAGCCGCGCCGGGACTGCCCGAGCCCGAGCCAGCGGATGGCTTGCCGGCGACTGCGACGCGGCCCGCCATTGGTGCGGGCCTGACGATCGGGATGGCCGGTGCGCTCGAGCGCGTCGCGCGCGAGATCGCGCGCGCCCTCGACGGCCCCCCCGCGCTCTACATCACCGGGGGCGCGGCCGGAGTCGTGGGCCCGCACCTGGAACAGCCTTGGCGCCATGACCCGGCGCTGACGCTGCGTGGACTCGCCGCCGCTTGGGAGGACGGATGCGCTGGGTCGCGCTGATCTTGCTCGCCGCCAATCTGGGTTTGG
>CAYTWS010000301.1:0-3061 GCA_964442145.1 uncultured Ectothiorhodospiraceae bacterium
CCGTATATGCGGTGGTGTGAGAGCCGGGGCGGGCGACCGCCCCGGCTACTCGATGGAGCGACGACCGTGGTGTCCGCGGCGATGAGTGGCAATCTGGGGCTGTCACGTGGTGGCCGGCATCCACTAGGATGGGACGCGACGAGCGCCGCGTTCGAACCAGCGCTGCGCGGGCGGGGCGAGGCTCGACGGGTCGATCCTATCCCTGGCACGGTTCCTGCCGGCAGTTGGGGCCGCATCGCGCAGCGCATGGAGGCATCGCCTATGCAAGCGCGTGTCGAAGCCGACGACAACCGCTATTACGTGATCCTGGAGTCGGATCAGATGGCCGAGCCGGTGACGTTCCAAGCGGACGACCGGATGGCCGTCATCGATCAGGCTTGGCACTATCTACAGCAACAGGGTCACGAGTCCGAGGATGCCGATGAGATCCTGCAGGAGGCATTGATGGAATTCGAGACCGCCGAGGACTAGCGCTGGCTCGGGGTCTCTCGCCCTCCCCTTTGAATGGCTGCGGCCCCCTTCGGCTGCCCCGCGTCTTTGCGCTCCGCGACCCCATCGATGGTCGTCACCGTCGCGTTGGCGCCCGCTATGGGCCTGCGGCGCGCGCTCGCAGTGGCCTAGGGGGTCCGGGTTCGCGCTGCGGTTTCGCGCAGTCGCCGCTTGACAGTGACCGTAGCGGCGGTTTTCGCTTGCCCCGGGTCGCCCGCGCAACGCGGGGTATACCCGCGCCCGGGACACGGCTTCGCCGCGCCGCTGCCGCGCTGATTCGCCGGCCGAGACGCGGGTCGTACGGGGCAGACTCGTGCGTTCTCTGAGGGGGGGAGCGGGCAACGAGGCGGAGCCCCCGATGCCACGGAACCAGCCCAACTGGAGGCAACATGAGAATAATACCCGCCGCCCTCGTCCTTTTCGTAAGCAGTTCCGCTGCCGCTGCTGAGCAGGAGGTCTATCTAGCGACGTTGCCTGGATATCCACCGTTCACGTTTTACCAAGAGGGTGTCGACACGGAGGTCGAGGAGACGATCCCGCCGGGGGAGCAATCCGACTATTTCACCGGCTACAGCTGGGAGATCGCGCGCGCCGCGTTCCACGCGGTCGATTGGACCATCACACTGCGCATCACACCGTGGGCGCGCGGCATGGAGGAGCTGCGCGAGAAGAAAACCGACATCCTCTTTCCCACGGGCAAGAATCCGACGCGGCTGGAGTACATGCAGTACTCGGACAATAGCGTCGTCGATGTGAACTTCCTCATCTACAAGAATGCCGGCGACTCGATCGGCTACGACGGCTTGCGCTCGCTGGAGGGCGAGCCGGTCGCGGTGGTGCGCGGCTTCAACTACGGCGAGGCGTTCAACCAAGCGGACTACATCGACAAAGTCTCGGTCGAGTCCATCGAGCAGGGCTTCGACGTCCTCGAGGAGGGTCGCGTCGTCGGATTCGCTGGTTACGACGTCCCGTGGGATTACCGGTTGCGCCAATGGGGTCGGGCGGACGATTTCGAGAAGCTCGCGCCCTTCGATGGCACCAAGGAGTTCCTCGCGGGGTTGCAGGATCACCAGCCCGGGACCGAGGCCCTCGAGGCCTTCGACAAGGGCTTCCAGCGCATCAAGGAAAACGGCACGCTCGCCGAGATCCGCGAGCGCTGGGAGTAAGCGAACGGCTTCGGTGCCGGATCCGTTCGGTTATAGACCGCCCAGGGGGCCATCGGGGCCCCCATCCGGGGCCAACCGTCGGGGGCTGCGGCAGCCGCACTCCTCGGCCGAGAGGTGGGCCAGCGCCCACCTCTCGGTCCAGTGATACACCCGCGTCCGCGCTAGGGGGCGCGTTTCGCTCGCGCGTCAGCCTCCCACGGGCGCGCCTCGTCCCCAGACGCGCTCACTACCGTGCAGATCGGTCGGGCAGCCTCCTAGCGCGCGGCGCGCGCGCCGAGCAGCCGCTCGCTGGGGCGCAACAAGCAACCAGTACCGAGGCCCCAAGCCGCGTTGACGATCAAGCCTGTTGCCCAGACGGAGACATTCCAGTCAGCGGCGAATGGCAAGCCCTTGATCGGCATGACGACGAATAAAGCGACTAGCGTGGGCAAGACCGCGCCCAGCAACGCAGCGCTTAGCCAGTAGCCGCCGCCGGTGGGCAAGTGCGCGGCGGCTGCGACGAACAGCACACCCCAAACGCCGCCCCAGAATGCCAGCGAGATCACCGCGGGCACACCCAGCGGCGGGGTCGCACTCATGGCATAGGGTGGGAACGGGGCGACGCCCACGCTCCATAGGATCGCCAAGGCGATCTGGTGGAAAACAAGGGTCGAGACGAAGCCGGCGACGAAGCCCGAGCCAGCGGGTTGCAGGAATGCGACCGGGTGGCGCCTCTGGGGCATGCAATGTCTCCCTCGCGCTCGCCATCGCGCGCGCCTATGCGGTGAGACCGAGCGTAGCAGTGCGGTGTCGTCACAGCATGCACGCGCCCGCACGGCGAGCGGCTGATATGCGGTGCAGGCGCTGGCGGCGAACCCGCCTCAGCGCCCCGCCCCGCCGCTCATTTGGGCGAGAGTGTGAGTCGGCGCGCGTCCCGGTCGAGGCGGACGTCGTAGCCGCGCAGGGCGTTCATCCCCAGCAGGCCGTCGACGCCGCCGATCGAGCGCGGCAGGATCGCCACCGCGATCTCGCGCATGTCGAGGTCCCCTACGCGCAGACGCCGGGCCTGCACGACCTCGGCCTCGATGACGCCGTTGGCGGTTTGCAGGGACCGCCGGCCCAGGCGCTGGCGCTGGTCGAGCCCGCTGCGCCGCGCAGCCGACCGGCTAACGGCCACCAGCGATGCCCCCGTGTCGATGAGTAGCTCCATCGCCGGCCCGCCGTCGAACGAGGCCTCGACGGTGAAATGCTCGCCCCGTCGCTCGAGGTCGATCCGGTGGGGTTGCCGCGGCGAATCCGCGCCCTGGAGCGCCTGCTCGATGCGGCGCTCGAGCTCGGCCGCCTCGTCGGTGACCGCCGCGACACGGCGGATCGCGGCGAGGCTGTTGCGAGCGGCGCGGTAGCGCCCGGCTTGCTTGAGGTGGCGT
>CAYTWS010000302.1:0-3060 GCA_964442145.1 uncultured Ectothiorhodospiraceae bacterium
GGCGCGCTGCTGCCGTACTGGAGCGTCTACCTGCGCTCGCTGGGCTTCGGCGCGAGCGAGATCGGCTCGCTCATGGCCGTCATCGCGGGCACCAAGATCATCGCGCCCAACGTGTGGGGCTGGGTCGCCGACCGCCGCGGCGAGCGCCTGCCCATCGTTCGCCTGGGTGCGGGCCTCGCCTTCGTATGCTTTCTGGGCGTTTTCGTCGTCCAGGGCTTCTGGGCGCTGGCCGCGGTCATGGCGCTGTTCTCGTTCTTCTGGAACGCCGCGCTGCCGCAGTTCGAGGCCAACACCTTCAACTGGCTGGGCAGCCAGCGCGAGCGCTACAGCCGGATCCGGCTGTGGGGCTCGGTCGGCTTCATCGGGACCTCGGCCCTGCTGGGCCCGACGCTCGACAGCCTGGGCGCCCAAGCGCTGCCGTGGTTCGTGGCCGCGCTGTATCTCGCACTCTGGCTGACCAGCCAGCTCGCGCCACCGGCGCCCGACGGCGGCGACGGCGCCTACGACGGCGAGTCCATCTTCACCGTGCTGCGGCGTCCGCACGTCGCCGCGCTGCTCGTCGTCTGCTTCCTCATGCAGGCCAGCCACGGCCCCTACTACGCCTTCTTCAGCCTGTTCCTCCAGGACAGTGGCTACACGGGCTGGTGGATCGGCGGGCTATGGGCGCTGGGGGTGATCGCCGAGATCGGTGTGTTCCTCGTGATGCAGCGCCTTTTGCCGCGCTTCGGCGCGCTGTATCTGTTGCTGGCGAGCCTGCTGCTCACCGCGCTGCGCTGGTTCCTGATCGCCAGGTTCATCGAGTGGCCCGTGGTGCTCATCGCCGCCCAGACGCTGCACGCCGCGAGCTTCGGCCTCTACCACGCCGTCGCCATCTCGCTCATCGACCGCTTCTTCGTCGGACCCCACCAGGGCCGCGGCCAGGCGCTGTACTCGAGCCTGAGCTTCGGGGCGGGGCAAGCCGCCGGCAGCTTCGCCTCGGGCCTCATCTACGGCGCCCTCGGCGGCATGGCCGCCTTCGGCTCGGGCGCGGCCATCGCCCTGGCGGCGTTCGTCGTGGCCTTCCTCGGCCTGCGCCGCGTGCACTGACGAGCCGCGGCCACGTTACGACAACCTCCTTGAAAGCACCCGTAGCGCGGATACAGCAATGAATTATGGTCACTGTCCGTATGCCGTAAACGGCTGATTTTCTTGCGGGTGAGAGTCCCGCGAAAGGAGTTGTGCGTTCACCTTTCTAGTGCCCGGTGGCAGCGCCTGAGCGATCGGGGGTTGTGAGTTGCCGTGGCGCGACGCTGCAGGCCGTAGCGAATAGCGAACCTAGAGGTAGCCTCGTCACCAAAATTGGAGTCGCCGACCCTGTGGACAGTAGGGGAAGGCCGCTGCCGAGAGGATGGGACAACGCAAGCGTCCTCTTGGGCTCCCGGGGTAGCAGGGGCGGCATGTAGCGACAGAAGATCAGTGCAGTGCGGGAGGTCCGCGGCGCTGGCGGGTCAGAGCCGCCAACCGGGGCGTATAAGGTGCGAGCCGAAGTCGCCCTGGGGCGTCGTGGAAGTCGGAGGGGCGCATAGTACCGTTGGAGGGCTCGGGACAACACAACCCAGCCCGAGGGAAGGGGCCCTACTTTGTTCACGCGACCGACGAGCGGAGGATCAGGGGATTGCCAGCGTGCTAGTCACCCCGGAGACGATCAGGGCGCTCCAGAGGAAGCTCTACGCCAAGGCCAAGCGCGAACCGGCCTTTCGCTTCTATGCCTTGTACGACAAGCTCGCGCGCGGCGACATTCTGGGTCACGCCTATCGGCTTGTCCGGTCGAGAGGAGGCTCGCCCGGCATCGACGGGCGCACCTTCGAGGCCATCGAGGCGGATGAAGGCGAACAAGCGTTCGTGGCCACGCTCCAACGCGAGCTGGTGGACAAGACGTATCGGGCCCAACCGATACGCCGTGTGCAGCTGCCCAAGCCGGATGGCGGGACGCGCCCGCTGGGCATCCCGACCATCCGCGACCGGGTCGTGCAGATGGCGGCCAAGCTGGTGCTCGAGCCGATCGCTGAAGCGGATTTCTGCGAGCACTCGTATGGCTTCCGCCCGCAGCGCTCGGCCCACGGCGCCGTCGACGCGACGGCGGATGCCTTACGCAGCGGCCACACCCGGGTCATCGACGCGGATCTGTCGAAGTACTTCGATACCATCCCCCACGCCAAGCTGTTGACGGTCGTCGCCGAGCGCATCAGTGACGGGGCCGTTTTGTCGCTGCTCAAGCAGTGGCTCAAGGTGCCGGTGATCGATGAAGGCGGCGACGGCAAACGCCGAGTCAATGGCGGCGGTCGGCACAGCCGGTATGGCACGCCCCAAGGCGGGGTGATCTCGCCGTTGTTGGCGAACCTCTACCTGCATGTGCTCGACCGGATATGGCAGCGTCATGCGCTGGCCACCCGGTATGGGGCGCGGCTAGTGCGTTATGCCGATGATCTGGTGGTGTTGTGTGCTGGGGACACTCGGCCGCCGATGCAGGTGCTGCGTCACGTGCTAGCGAGGATGGGTCTCAGCCTCAACGAGGCCAAGACCCAAGTCGTCGACGCCCGCGATCAGGCCTTTGACTTTGTGGGGTTTCGCTTCTGCTTGCGTACAAGTCGACGCAGCGGCAAGCGTTATCCGCATGTCGAGCCCTCCCGGGCGGCCGTCCAGCGGATCAAGGACCGAACCAAGGCGCTGACCGATCGACGGCGAGCGGCGGTGCCGATGCCGGTGATCATCGCCGAGCTCAACCGGTGCCTGCGGGGATGGTCGAACTACTTCCACTACCGCAACAGCACGCAGGTGATGGCGGCGGTGAAGGTCCACGCGGAGCAACGCGTGCGCACGCATCTGCGGCGCCGGCACAAGCTCACCAGTCGGCGCCGGGCGTACCAGCGTTTTCCCAAGCGGGCCATCTACCAAGACTTCGGGCTGTACAAGCTGCCCACCTATGCGGTCTGGCGATCCGCGAATGCCTTGGCGTGAAGAACATCGGAAAGCCGTGTACGGGAGAACCGTACGCACGGTTTGATGAGGGAGGGCAGGCCA
>CAYTWS010000303.1:0-3050 GCA_964442145.1 uncultured Ectothiorhodospiraceae bacterium
CGCGCTTGACCAGCTTGGGCGCAGCCGATCCCGGTAGCAGGACCGTGCCGATGACCAGATCCGCCTCGAGCACCGACTGCTCGACCGACTCCACGGTCGAGTACAACGTCTTGGCGCGGCCCGCGTAGAAATCGTCCAGCTCCGCCAAGCGCGACAGCGACTTATCGAGCACGGTCGCATTCGCGCCCATCCCGAGCGCCATGCGCAGGGCGTTGTTGCCGGCGACGCCACCGCCGAGGATCGTCACCCGCGCGGGACCGACGCCGGGCACGCCCCCCAGCAGCAGACCGCGCCCGCCCATGATCTTCTCGAGGCAGCGCGCGCCCGCCTGCACGGCCATGCGGCCGGCGACCTCGGACATCGGTGCCAGCAACGGCAAGGTGCCGCGGTCGCTGGTGACCGTCTCATACGCGATCGCGGTACACCCCGACTGCTGCAAGCCGGTCGCCTGCTCCGGATCGGGCGCGAGGTGGAGGAATGTGAAGAGGACTTGATCGGGACGTAACTGCTTGATCTCGCTCGCTTGCGGCTCCTTGACCTTGACGATCATCTCGGCGCGCTCGAATACCTCGCGCGCGTCGTCGACGATCTCGGCACCGGCGTCGCGGTAGAGCTCGTCGTAGAAATCGACCCCGACACCCGCTTGGGTCTCGACGATCACCCGATGACCGTGCTCGATAACCTCGCGGACCGAGCTGGGCGTCAACCCGACGCGATTCTCGTCACTCTTGATCTCTTTGGGCACACCCAAAAGCATATGACCTCTCCTCGACATCTCGCGGGCGCAGCCCCAGAAGCGCTGCCCAGACGCGAAGCATAGCAGATGCGCACGCGTGGATTACGGGTGCGCTCCCAACCCAGCGTGCGCCGCAGCAATACTTGTCGGCTGGCGAAGCGACCGGGCTCGTCGCCAGGCGCCGGTCGGCGGGCGTATCGCTGTGACTCTACACAAACCGCCCAAGCCTGCACAGCAGGGGCGATGAAAATCTCGCACACCGGTCATCACCGGCCTTTTCCGCCGCCGCTCACCACCGGCTCCCACGCGCGGGGGCTCGACGTGGATACCGCCTCAACCGCGAACCAAGGGTCGCCATTCATTTACGGGCGGGGCGGTAACAGCTTGCGCTCGGCAGCAATTCGTCTATAGTCCTATATGCGTCCTGTGCCCGGTGGCAAGGGCGTCGAGCCGGGGCCGGCTCTTCGCGCGGCGTTGCGATGCAACGCGCATGCCAGATCCTCGCCCTGGTTTACTACCGCATCACGGAGATGACTATGTCTAGTCGTATCAACAGCAAAACGATCGGGCTCGGCGCGGCGCTCGTCGGCGCCGGCATGCTCGCCGCGCAAAGCGCGCACGCCGAAACCTGGAAGTTCTCCCTCGAAGAGGTGGACGGCAGCGTTCAGGATCAGTACGCCGAAGAATTCAAAAAGCGTGTCGAGGCGCGCACGGACGGCGTCAACATCAAGATCTTCCCCTACGGCACATTGGGCACGTCCGGCGACATCGCCGAGATGACCGGCCAGGGCGTGCTACAGCTCACCAACGCGTCTCCGGGCCACCTGGGCTCGCTCATCCCCGAGATGAACGTGTTCAACATCCCCTACCTGCTCTCGCAGGACGACTCCGTCAATAAGGACGTCCTCGCCGACAGCGAATGCATCTACGGCAACCTGGCGCCGAAGTTCGAGTCCAAGGGCCTGAAGCTGCTGACCATGTACCCGGAGGGCGAGATGGTCTGGACGACGCAGAAGCCGGTGCGCACGCCCGAGGACCTCGACGGCATCAAGATGCGGACGATGACCTCGAACCTGTTGGTGCAGGCCTACGAGGCCATGGGCGCCAATCCGACCCCGATGCCCTACGGCGAGGTCTACGGCGGCCTTCAGCTCGGCCAGATCGATGCCCAGGTGAACCCGATCTTCGCGATCGAGGAGATGAAGTTCTACGAGGTCACCAAGTACATGATCTGGGCCGGTCAGCAGGAGTTCACGACCACGGTGGTGAGCAACCACGACTGGTACAACAATCTCTCCGACAAGCGCCGCAATGTCATCGACAACGTCGTCGACGAGATGCACGACTGGATCTACCAGCGCCAGCAGGAGATCAACCAGGAGCGTTTGGAGAAGATCAAGAAGGCCAAGCCCGATATGACGATGATCGAGCTCTCCGAGAACGAGCGTGAGGCGTTCAAGGAGCGTACCTACAGCGTGCGCGACAAGTACGTCGAGCAAACCGGCAGCGACGGCAAGGAGACGCTGCAGTGCCTGACCGAGGCCTTCGGCACCCAGCGCTAATGGCGCTCACCGAGGCCCAGGGTGCGCCGCTGTGACGGTGTGCCGGGGAAAGCCCCGAGTGCGCGCACTCGGGGCTTTTTTGTGCACAAGGGATCACCTCGCGGCCGAGCGCCTGTTGCGCCCATACCCGCCTTACGCACTACCAAGGCATGCGCCCGTGCCTTCGCCGGCAACGCAGGGGCTACGCCAGGCAGCGCAAGCTCAGGCGACCATGCGTGCGCGGCGCTTGCGCGCCCCCGAGAGTGATGTAATAGTTACGTACTGTCGCGCACATGGCGGCTCTCGGCCACTGCCGCCGAGCGACTAGCAAGGGGCTCGCAATGCCCGAATCAACCAACAACGACACCACCCGGCATCCCCTACGAGCCCTAGGCGCCGGCGCCGCCCGCGCGCTCGTGCTTCTCGATCTCGGCAGCTCCAAATTCGAGGCCTACGTCCTCTCCTACGGCGTCCTGAGCATGGCGGTGACCTCGTTCGCCAACGTCGTGGGCCGATTCGTCTTCGGCCAGAGCGTCTACTTCAGCATGGAGCTCAACGCCTTCCTCATGGTGCTCATCACCTTCATGGGGCTCGGCTACGCCGCGCGGCGCGGCCGCCACATCCGGATGTCGGCGATCTACGATCAACTGCCCGACAAGGGCCGCAAGATCTTGATGATCATCATCGCCGGTGTGACCTCGGTGATCATGTTCGTCCTTGCCTACTACGCGATCTCCTACGTCCATCGCATCTACGAGCTCAAAAAGACCACA
>CAYTWS010000304.1:0-3040 GCA_964442145.1 uncultured Ectothiorhodospiraceae bacterium
TCCGCGAGCGCGACAAGCACCGCCTGACGACCCTGACGTATTTGCTCCATCTTCTGGGGCTGCTGACGTTCGGCGGGACGACCGTCGTCGCCCTGATCGTCAACTATGCCAAGCGGGCGTCCGTGGCGCGCACCTTCTATGCGGCGCACTTCGCGTGGCAGATCCGCAGCGGCAGCTGGTTCCTCGGCCTGACAGCGCTTTGCGGGGCACTCATGGTCGTCGGCGATACCCAGCGTCTGCCCTTGATGGCGATTGCGGGCGCGTTGCTCTGGCTGCTCACCTGCCTCTGGTACATCTACCGGCTGCTCAAGGGCTATATGTGGCTCACCTCGAACGAGGAAGTCGGCCGCTGGCGCCGCGCACGCTGAGCGATCATGGCGGCGAGGGGCTATTTCGGACTGGGCGTCTACGGCATTAGCAAGCCCATGAACGTAGGCAATCTGGTGCGCACGGCGCACGCTTTCGGCGCCAGCTTCGTCTGCCTGATCGATCCCCACGTCGCGATGCGCGACATCGGCTTGAGCGACACCTCGTCGGCGTCGCGCTCGATGCCGCTGTACACCTTCGAGAGCATCGACGAGCTCGTGCTACCGCGCGGTTGCCGCCTCGTCGGCATCGAGTTCCTGCAGGATGCGGTCGCACTGCCGAGCTTCCACCATCCACGCCAGGCCCTCTATCTGCTGGGCCCGGAGCTGGACAACCTGCCCGAGGCGGTCATCGGGCGCTGCGACCACGTCGTGCGCATCCCCATGCGCTTTTGCGTCAATGTCGCCACCGCGGGCGCGATCGTCCTCTACGACCGCGTCGTCGCCCACGGGCGCCACGCGCCCCGTCCGGTCCAGCCGGGCGGTCCGGACGACACACCCGCGCCGAAAGGCGGCCGCCCCGGCATGGTCGACCTGGACCGACTGCCCGAGGACTGATCGAGCGAAATTCGGCCCGGCGGTCATCCTCAAATTCGCCCGCGCAAGCCGGCGACACGCCGTGCGTAAGGGACCCACGCGAAGGCGCAAAGAGCGCCAAGTAAAGTCGATGATCTACTTGGCGGATTTGGCGTGTTGGCGTGACCACCGTTCGGCGGCCACCTAGGCGCGCCCGCTTTGCCCGGCGCGGCTTCCGCCTCGATAGGCCATTGACCGGGGGCGCGCCGGGCAACGCGGGCCTACGAGCACTGACTCGCCGACGCCAGAGGGAAGTGCTGCTCTTCTCGGCCCTGCCAGCAGAAACACCGTGAGCCGATTTAATCCTTAGCGTCCTTCGCGCCTTCGCGAGGACACGTTCGCACGGCGCTCCTGGTCGCACGCGCCGATGTGACGGCAGATCGGCTGTTTCCACGGACGGAAGAGCCCGTCGACGCTTCTAGCCAAACATCATTATGTTCTTGGCGCGCTTGGCGTCTTGGCGAGCGTACAGCGAGATGGCTGTCTACCCCGTCTACAGGATGCCCGCGTCCAGGCCGGCGGCCATGTAGAGGCCGAGCTCCTCGCACTGCTCGAGGAAGCGGTCGTCCCACTTGCCGCGGCAGATCAGGGGCTCTTGCACGGGGCGCCACTGCAGCCCGGTGCAGATGCTCTCGACCGCACGGCGCGTGCCGGTGCCGTCCATGCCGGCGCGCACGTAGAGGGCATAGGGCAACCCCTCGGTGTCGTCGCCCATGTTGTAGTAGCTGCGGTCGAAGAAATCCTTGAGGGCGCCGCTCATGTAGCCGAGGTTCTCCGTGGTGCCCAGGATGATCGCGTTGCAGGCGAGCACGTCCTGTGGGCCCGCCTCCAGCGGCCGTTTGTGGACGGCCTCGACGTCCTCGATCTCCTCGTTACGTGCGCCCTCGAGCACGGCCTCGACCATGCGCCGGGTATTGGGCGAGGGATCGTGGGCGACGATCAGCAGGCGCTTGCTCGCCGCACGCTGTTCCTCGTCAGCGGCGGACATCGGCAACCGTCAACGGCGCACGATCAGGAACACGCCGACGGCGGCGCAGGCCGCGCCCGCGAGATACAGCAGCAGGACCTCTTCGGACAGGCCCGCGCCCAGCGCATCCGCGACCTGATGGCCCACCGATTGGGAATCGCGGTAGCCCCATACCGCCAGTGCCGCCCCGATGGCCAGCAGCACCGCTCCGGCAATCTGTTGTTGGGCTCGTCTTCTCGCCATTGCTCACTCCTCGCTCGCCGTCACAATCCCCGGTGCGATTTGATCACCTCATAGGCGCGCCCGATGTCCTGGGTCTTCGACTTGGCGACCTCGACCATCTCGTCGGGCAAGCCCTTGGAGACGAGCTTGTCCGGATGATGCTGGCTCATCAAGCGCCGATAGGCCTTCTTGATCTCGTCGTTGCTGGCATCGGAGGACACCCCGAGGATTGCGTAGGCGTCCTCGAGCGACATCCCGCCGCTCGCTGCGGCGCCCTCCTGGCGCCCCCGCTGGTCCCGATGAGCGCCGTGCTCGCCCCGTAGCATACGCTCGAGTAAGCGGAAGCGCTCCTCGGGGAAGCGCAGCAGCCGGCAGATGTGCAGCAGCAGGCGCTCCTCGGCATGGTCGAGCTCGCCATCGGCATACGCCGCTTGCAGCTGGAGCTCGACGAACATCTGGATGAGATTCGTCCGGCGGCCGCATTCGCGGCGCAACTGCTCAACGGCCCCATCGAGATCGAAGTCCGAGGACTTGCCCTGGTTGAACAGATCGATCGCCGCCTGACGCTGGCGCGCGTTCAGATTCATCTGGCGCATGACCGCCTCGGCGACCCCGATCTCGTGCTCCGAGACGCGGCCATCGGCCTTGGCCACGTGCCCCATCACGGAGAACGTGGCGGAGAAGAACGCGGCCTGGACACGCTCCTGATTGGCCGCCTGGCCTGGGCCCTCGATGCCGTGGAGCCCGCGGTCGACCGAGTGGCCCAGCGCGACACCGAGGACCGCGCCCAAGGGGCCACCGATGGCGAAGCCGAAGGCACCGCCGGCGAGTTTGCCCCACCAGCTCAACACCACCCCCGCTGCCAGCGGCTCCCGACCATTTCAGTCCCCCGCCAACAGGGCATCAAGGT
>CAYTWS010000305.1:0-3039 GCA_964442145.1 uncultured Ectothiorhodospiraceae bacterium
ACACCACCATCATCCGCTCGAACTACCTATGGACCGCCTCGGCCGGGATCTACGAGAAGGGCCTCGAGCTCTGGGAGACCATCACGCAAGAGGTGAACTTCAACATGATGTTCAGCCAGCGTGGGGTCCTCAATCTGGGCCACAACCTGCAGGACATGCGCACCATCGAGCGCCGCGTGAACGCCAATCGCCTCAACGGCGTCGACGGGGTCGTGCTCAATCCGCAGCAGGTCAAGGATCTGGTGCCCATCATCAACATCTCCGAGACCAATACGCGTTTCCCGGTGCTGGGCTCGTCGTTCCAGCCGCGCGGCGGCATCGCCCGCCACGACGCGCTCGCCTGGGGCATGGCCCGGGCCTGCGACGAGCTGGGCATCGACGTGATCCAGCAGTGCGAGGTCACCAGCATCCAGCGCGAGGGCGGCCAGGTCGTGGGCGTCGACACCACGCGCGGCTACATCGAGACCAACAAGGTGGGCGCCGTCACGGCGGGCAACTCGGGCGTGATCGCCGACATGGCGGGCTTCCGCCTGCCGGTCGAGTCACGCCCGCTGCAGGCGCTCGTGTCCGAGCCCATCAAGCCCGTGATCGACACCGTCGTCATGTCGGGCGCGGTGCACGTCTACATCAGCCAGTCGGACAAGGGCGAGCTCGTCATCGGCGCCGGTGTCGATAAGTACAACGGCTACGGCCACAAGGGCTCGATCGGCATCCTCGAGCACCAGCTCGCCGCCCTGGTCGAGCTCTATCCCATCGTCAGCCGGCTGCGCCTGCTCAGGCACTGGGCCGGCTGCGTCGACGTCTGCCCCGATGCCTCGCCGCTGCTGACCAAGACGCCGGTCGACGGCCTCTACTTCAACTGCGGCTGGGGCACCGGCGGCTGGAAGGCCACGCTGGGCTCGGGCTGGTGCTTCGCCCACACGATCGCCAATGACGAGCCGCACCCGTTGAACGCGCCCTACAGCCTCAAGCGCTTCGAGACGGGCGCGGTCATCGACGAGCACGGCGCCGCGGGCGTGGCCCACTGAGGAGGATTTCGCAATGCTTTATATCCAATGCCCCTGGTGCGGCTGGCGCGACGAGTCGGAGTTCGGCTACGGCGGCGAGGCGCACATCGCTCGCCCAGAGGACCCCGAGGCGTGCTCCGACGCCGAGTGGGCCGAATACCTTTTCTTCCGGACCAACACGCGTGGCGATTTTCGCGAGCGCTGGGTCCATAGCGCGGGCTGTCGCCGCTGGTTCAACGCGGTGCGCGACACGGTGACCTACGAGTTCAAGGCTTTCTACAAGATGGGCGAGCAACCGCCGGGAGGTGCCGAGTGAGTCAGCCCAACCGTCTACAATCCGGCGGCCGGGTCGACCGCAACAAGCCGCTGTCGTTCACCTTCAACGGCCGCAAGCTCACCGGCTACGCCGGCGATACCGTGGCCTCGGCGCTACTGGCCAACGGGATCTCGCTCATCGGGCGCAGCTTCAAGCTGCATCGCCCGCGCGGGATCGTCGGCGCCGGGCCGGAGGACCCGAATGCGCTGGTGCAGGTCGGGCGGGGCGCGTCGACGCTGCCCAATATCCGCGCGACCGAGGCCGAGCTCTATGACGGCATGGAGGTCAACAGCGTCAATTGCTGGCCCAGCGTCAAGTTCGACATCAACAGCCTCAATCAGCTGTTCGCCCCGTTCCTGCCGGCCGGGTTCTACTACAAGACCTTCAAATGGCCGCAAAAGCTGTGGCACAAGCTCTACGAGCCCCAGATCCGCAAGGCGGCCGGTTTCGGCAAGGCCCCGACCGAGCCCGATCCGGACCGCTATGACAAGTGTAATCGGCACTGCGATGTGCTCATCGTCGGCGGTGGGCCCAGCGGTCTGGCCGCCGCGCTCGAGGCGGGGCGGCGCGGTGCGCGGGTGATCCTGTGCGACGAGCAGCGCGAGCTCGGCGGGAATCTGCTCAACTCGCGCCAGTTCCTCGACGGCCAGCCCGGCATGGACTGGGTCGACAGCGCCCTCGAGGAGCTGCGGGGGATGGACGAGGTCGAGCTGTTGCCGCGCACGACCGCGTTCGGTCACTACCACCACGGTTTCGTGTCACTGCTCGAGCGTGTCACCGACCACCTCGGGCCGAGCTCTCCGGATAACCGGCCGCGCCAACGCCAGTGGCGCGTGCGCGCCGGCCGCGTCGTGCTGGCGACCGGGGCGCTCGAGCGCCCGCTGGTGTTCTGCCACAACGACCGCCCCGGGATCATGACGTGCTCGGCGGTGTCGACCTACGTCAATCGCTGGGCGGTCCAGCCCGGTAAGCGAGCCGTGGTGTTCACCAACAACGACAGCGCCTACCAGACCGCGCTCGATCTGGACGACCACGGTGTCGAGGTCGCCGCCGTCGTCGATGTCCGCCCCGACCCCAAGGGCGTGCTCGTCGACCGCGTGCGCAAGGAGGAGATTCCGATCGTCACGGGCCACGCCGTCGTCGACACCGAGGGCGGCCACCACCTGCGCGGCGCCAAGGTGATGCAGCTCAACAGCCGCGCCGATGCGGTCTACGGCGAGGTACGCCACTTCGATTGCGATCTGCTTTGCAGCTCGGGTGGGTGGAATCCCGTCATCCATCTGCATTCGCACCCGGGCGGGACGATGCGCTACGACGAATCGATCGCGTCGTTCGTGCCCGATCAAGCGGTTGCCTGGGCGCACAATGCGGGTGCCTGCAACGGCAACTTCGCCCTCGGGGGCTGCATCACGGAGGGGCTGTCGGCCGGCGCGGCGGCGGCCGCCGCCACCGGCTTCGGGCCCGACGAGATCCAGGCGGAGGCACCGGAGACGGGCAAGGCCGACGAGCAGCCACTTCAGCCGATGTGGCGTGTGCCGGCGCGCAAGCCGGTGAGCCGGGCGCCGAAGCAGTTCATCGACGTGCAGAACGACCAGACGGCGCAGGACGTCTATCTGGCGGTGCGCGAGGGCTATCGCTCGATCGAGCACATCAAGCGCTACACCGCGATGGGCTTCGGCACCGACCAGGGCAAGCTCGGCAACATCAACGGCGCCG
>CAYTWS010000306.1:0-3032 GCA_964442145.1 uncultured Ectothiorhodospiraceae bacterium
ACGGCCCGTAGGCCCGCGTCGCCGGAGCGCGCGAGCGCGCAGGCGATGCGGGCGCGCTGATCCAGCGCCATCCCCTCCCTCGCGCCATACGAGACGCCGTTTCCCCGGCATATGCGGCGTCGCTCGGCGTTCTCGGCGCCTTTAGATCGCCCGCGAGAAGCGGGTCCCGTGCTGCTCCTGGAGGTAGCGGTCGAACACCATGGCGACGTTGCGCACCAGTAGCCGCCCCGGGCCCGTCACACGCAGTACACGCCCGTCCCATTGGACCAGCCCGTCGGCGATCAATGGCTCCAGCGCCTCGCACTCGGACGCGAAATCCCGCGAGAAGTCGATGCCGTGGCGGCACTCCAAAGCGGGCACATCGAGGGCAAAATCGCACATCAAGCGCTTGATCAGGTCGCGACGGACACGATCGTCGCAGGTCAGGAAACGCCCCCGCGCGATCGGCAACCGCCCCGCGTCCAAGGCCTCGTAATAGGCCCCGAGATCGCGCACGTTCTGGCTGTAGCAGTTACCGAACATGCCGATACCCGTCGTGCCGTGGGCGATCAGGTCGCAGTCGCCATGGGTCATATAGCCCTGGAAGTTGCGCGTCAGCGTCCCCGCCTGCTGCGCCTGCGCCAGCGGATCGTGCGGCAACGCGAAGTGGTCCATGCCGATGTAGAGATAACCGGCATCCGTGAGGCGCTCGATCGCCCGGCGCAGAATCGCCAACCGATCCGCCGCACTCGGCAGATCCGCCTCGCGAATCCGTCGCTGGGCGGGGAAGTATTGAGGCAGATGCGCGTAGTTGTAGATCGCGATGCGATCGGGCGCGAAAGCGATCACTTGTTCGAGCGTGCGCGTGAAGCGCTCCAGTGTCTGCTTGGGCAGGCCGTAGATCAGATCGAAGTTGATCGAGTGAAAGCCCTGCTCGCGGCAGGCATCGTAGGTCGCGCGCGTGACCTCCAGGGGCTGGCGACGATTGACCACCCGCTGGACATCCGGGTCGAAATCCTGGACACCGATGCTCGCACGGTTGAAACCGAGCTCGCGCAATAGCTCGACCGTCTCCGGCGGTGCCGAGCGCGGGTCGAGCTCGATCGAGTAATCACCGCGATCATCGTCGCGCAACGGGTAAGCACGACGGATGGCGTCGACCAGCCACTGCATCCGCTCGTGGTCGAGAAAGGTGGGGGTGCCGCCGCCCCAGTGTAGCTGATCCACCGACGGACGATTGCCGAACAGCTCGGCCTGGGCCTCGATCTCGCGATTCAGACGATTCAGATAGGGGCCCGCATGCGCGCGATTGCCCGTGACGATCTTGTTGCACGCGCAGTAGAAGCACAGCGTTGCGCAAAACGGCAGGTGGAAGTACAGCGACAGCGGCCGGCTCGGATCGGCCTCGCGCACGGCGCGCTCGTAGGCCGCGGCGTCGAAGTCGTCGCGGAACCACGGCGCGGTGGGGTACGAGGTATAGCGCGGCCCCGAGACGTCGTAGCGTTGGATCAGATCGGCATCGAATTCGACGGCTGCGATCACGGCGGTCCACTTCCCCGGGCGATGGTTGCCTCGTCGTCGACGACAGTATCGCCGGTGTCAGCGAGGCCGCCTTGACGCACATCAAATCCGTAGCCGCCGCATCGCCTCACGCGCCGCCTTCGGCTTGCAGCCGTTCCCCGAGGTAGGCCGCCAGGACCCGGGCATGGTTGTGCTCACGGTCGCGCGCCGCGAACACGAGGGTGAGCTCGCCGCTGCGGGCCGCCTCCAGGAGCTCCTCGACCGCCTCGGGACGCCCGGCGAGCTCTTCGCGGTAGGCGCGCGCGAATGCATCGAAGCGCTCGGGATCGTGGCCGAACCACTTGCGCAACTCGGGCGACGGCGCGACCGTTCGCAGCCAACGATCGATGTGCGCCTCCTGTTTGCTGATTCCGCGCGGCCAGACCCGGTCGACGAGCACCCGCGTGCCATCCCCCGGATCGGCGGGGTCGTAGATGCGTTTGGTATGGATCGTCATGGCACACTGCCCTCGCGAATGGGCCGCTTGGACAGTCTACGACACCGCCGCGAACGAGCGGCTACCCCACCGCCTCGCCGATGTTCGCGGACGACGGCGCCTGGCCGGCGCGGGTGGGGGCCGCAGCGCCCCGCACCCGCCCATCGCGCAACGACACGGCTAGCCTTGCCTTCGGCCTACCCACGGCCCTTGTAGTCGGGCTGCAATTCGGGGAGATCCTTCTGCCGTTCGTCCCGCTCGAGCTCGGGGAAGCGCCGCCGCTCCATGCGCCGGATCGCGAAGTGCATCCAAATCAACGATATCCCTGTAATCCCGAACATCAGCATGAAGCAGCTCGTCCACACATTGATCCATTCGTTGAGCACCCCGAAGGCCAGCGGCATGAAGAAGCCCCCCAGGCCGCCGATCATGCCGACGAGACCACCCACCGTCCCTACATGATCCGGATAATATACCGGGATGTGCTTGTACACTGCGGCACCGCCGAGCGACATAAAAAACCCGAGCAGCACTGTCACTATGGTAAATCCAACGAGGGGCATGCCGAACGAAAACGTTATCGTGCCCTCGATACCTTGCACACGGTAGAGCGTCTCGGGATACGACAAGATCAGAAGCAGAAGCAACATCGCGCCGAACACGACATACATCATCGTGCGTGCGCCATACCGATCGGCCAGCACTCCGCCCAAGGCTCGAAAACCAGAGGCAGGCAGTGAGTACGCCGCCGCCAGCATGCCCGCGGCCTCGAGCCCTAGCTCATACTTGCCCGTGTAGTAGCGGGGCAACCAGGACGCCAATGCGACGAAGCCGCCGAAGACCAAAAAGTAGTAGAGGCCGAAGCGCCACACCTGGAGCTTCTTTAGGGGCTCGAGCTGGGTCTTGATGGGGGTCGCACGATCACCCTCGCGCCGGCGCTGCTGAATCCTCGGGTCCGGCTCCGTGATCAGATAGAAGGCGATCGCCGTCACCGCCAGAACCACGGCATAGAGACGCGCCGTATCCTCCCAGCCCATCGCGACCACCAGAAACGGCG
>CAYTWS010000307.1:0-3021 GCA_964442145.1 uncultured Ectothiorhodospiraceae bacterium
TCGTGAGACGAGCATGGTGGTTGCCATGTGAGTTGAGCGATCGCCAAAAGATGCCGCTGTGGCACGCGCGCAGTAGGTACCGGGTTGCTTGGACAGCCTCCTAGGCCGCCCATTGGCACCGGGCGTCGCTCAGCCATTGCGCTCGTCGCGCCACCAGATCGCGTGCTCGATCTCGTCGGCGAGCTCGGGGTAATCCGCGCCGTGGAAGACCGGCTCGCGGCCCGAATCGCGTTGACTGAAATAGTCGCGCGTGAGCTTCACCACCGTACCCGACAGCAGCACGATGGCCACCAGGTTGATCGTCGCCATCAGGCCCATCGAGGCGTCGGCCGTATCGAAGACCGTGGTCACGGTCTGGGCGGAGCCCCAGACGATCATGAGCAGAACGGCTGCTCGCAGCGCCATGACGCCGGTACGGCCCGCGACCCCCAGGTAGGTGAGCGCATTCTCCGCGTAGGAGTAGTTGCCCACGATCGAGGTAAAGGCGAAGAACAGAATGGCGATCGCGATGAAGTAGGTCCCGCCCGCGCCGATGTGGTCGTCGAGCGCGGCCTGGGTGAGCTGGGTCCCGTTGAGCCCCGAGCCCGGCTCATAGACACCGGAGAGCAAGATGATGAGCGCGGTCACCGTGCAGATCACAATGGTGTCGACGAACACGCCCAGCGCCTGGACGAACCCCTGTGCCGACGGGTGGTGCGGGTTCGGCGTAGCGCAAGCGGCGATGTTGGGTGCCGACCCCATACCCGCCTCGTTGGAGAACAGGCCGCGCTTGACGCCGTTGAGCATGGCGGCCATAAGGCCGCCGGTGACACCACCCGTCGCCTGCTCGATGCCGAAGGCGCTCTTGAAGATCATCACGAACATCGCCGGCACCTCGGTGATGTTGAGCGCGAGCACCGCGATTGCCAGGACTAGATACGCCCCCGCCATGAACGGCACCACGTACGACGCAAAGCGTGCGATCTGCGGGATGCCGCCGAAGATGACCACGGCCGCGAGGCCCGCCAGCACCACGCCCGTGGCGACCTTGGGCAGCCCGAACGCGGCCTCCATCGCACCGGCGATCGAGTTCGACTGGACGGCGTTGAAAACGAGGCCGAACGAGATGATCAGCGCGATCGAGAACAGCACCGCGGCCCAGTTCGACTTCAGCCCGCGGGCGATGTAGAAGGCCGGCCCGCCGCGATATTGGCCGTCGTCGTTTTTGACCTTGTAGAGCTGCGCGAGCGTGCTCTCGGCATAGGCAGTGGCCATGCCGACCAGAGCGACCAGCCACATCCAGAAGATCGCACCGGCGCCGCCGAGATAGAGCGCGACGGCGACACCGGCGAGATTGCCCGTGCCTACGCGCGAGGCGAGGCTCACGGTGAGCGCTTGGAACGGTGTGATCCCGGCCCTGTCGGTGTCCGGCGCACTGCGGATGACCCGGAACATCTCGCCGAAGCGGCGGAACTGCACGAAGCCAAGGCGGATGGTGAAGAACAGGCCCACTCCGAGCAGGCCATAGATCAGGATGTAGCCCCAGAAGATCGTGTTGAGGAAGTCGACGACGGCGGTCATGGCAATCGCTCCTGTGGACTGGGCTGTCGGTGCGCGCGACCGCCGCACGGAGTGTAGAAGGTGGATTGTCCGGGTGCCAGCGCGCCCGGCCGGGTACCCGCGGATCGCGGCGAGCGCGGGTGCCGCGACCGGTTGACGCTGCGGCGCGGCGTGCGGTCCTTGGGATCCGGCCCCATTCGCCGATCGGCCTCCCGTTGGCGGCGGCGCGAGTGCAGAGGGCGCGGTCGCACCTCATTAGCTGAACTTGTACTCAGCCCCCATATCCATTGTTCGTCGTAGCCCATCGTCGTCGGAACAATGGTGGCTCGTACGTGTAGCTCACATTCGGCTCGTTCGCCGACGGGCGCGTCATGGGGCCATCGGGTCGCCATGACCGCGGCGCCGCAACGGAGTTCGGGTGCCTTTGTCGCCACACACGGAGTCTTGCGATCATGTCTACCAACCTCGACAACATCGACGAATACAAGTTCAACGTCGCCAAAAAGGGCATCTTCAAAGACGTCAATCCGCCCATGGCGATGATGTCGAAGATCCTGGTTTTCGTATTCGTCGCCGCCGGCGCGGTCGCGCCGGAGATGATGGGCAACCTCTTCTCGGCCCTGCAGGATTGGATCAAGACCAATCTGGGCTGGTACTACATTCTGGCGATGTGTCTTTTCATGTTCTTCGTGTTCTGGCTCATCGTCACGCCCTATGGCCAAATCAAGCTCGGTGACGACGACCAGAGTCCAGACTTCGGGAACTTCGCCTGGTTCTCGATGCTGTTCGGCGCCGGCATGGGCATCGGCTTGCTGTTCTGGTCGGTCGCCGAGCCCATGTACCACATCCAGAACAGCCCCTTCCTACCCGAGGGCTCCGCCGAATCCATGGAGGGGGCCCCGGCCGCCATGCAGACGCTGTGGCTGCACTGGGGCCTGCATGCGTGGGCGGTCTACGTCATCGTCGGCATGGCGCTGGCGTATTTCTCCTATCGCAAGGGCCTGCCGCTGACGATCCGGGCATCGCTCTACCCGGTGCTCGGCGATCGAATCTACGGGCCCATCGGCCACGCCATCGATCTGCTCGCGATCTTCGGGACCGTCTTCGGTGTCGCCACCACCCTCGGACTCGGCGCCGGCCAGATCAATTCGGGATTGTTCTATATCTTCGGTATCGAGGAGAGCCTCACGGTCAAGATCTGGCTCATCATGGGCATCTCGGTTCTGGCGACGATCTCCACGGTCTCGGGCGTCGGCCGGGGTATCAAGTGGCTATCCGAGCTCAATCTGTGGCTATCGATCGTGCTCATCGCACTGTTCTTGATCGTCGGCCCCACCGTCTTCGTGCTCGGCTTCTTCCTGACCAACATCGGCGGCTACCTGGACAACTTCATCCCTTGGGGCTTCTACGTGGGCACGGGTGAAGATGCCGACTGGCAGGGCTGGTGGACCGTGTTCTACTGGGGCTGGTGGATGGCCTGGG
>CAYTWS010000308.1:0-3014 GCA_964442145.1 uncultured Ectothiorhodospiraceae bacterium
CTGCTGCGCCGCGCGATGGGCAAGAAGAAGGCCTCGGAGATGGCCAAGCAGCGCACCGGCTTCATGGAGGGTGCGCAGGCCAACGGCGTCGACGAGAGGACGGCCGAGCACATCTTCGATCTGATCGAGAAGTTCGCGGGCTACGGCTTCAACAAGTCGCACTCGGCCGCCTATGCGCTGCTGTCGTACCAGACCGCCTGGCTGAAGGCGCATTATCCGGCCGAGTTCATGGCCGCCGTGCTGTCGGCGGACATGGACAACACGGACAAGGTCGTCACGCTGATCGACGAGTGCGGCGCGATGGGCCTGGAGGTCATCCCGCCCGACATCAACAACTCGGCCTTCGGCTTCACGGCCGTCGACGGCAAGCGCGTGCGCTTCGGCCTGGGTGCGATCAAGGGCGTGGGCGAGTCCGCGCTGCAGGCGATCCTGGCCGAACGCGAGCGCGGCGGGGCCTTCGCCGACCTGGACGATCTCTGCGTGCGCGTGGACGCCGGCAAGGTGAACCGCCGCGTGCTCGAGGCCCTCAACCGCGCCGGTACCCTCGGCGGACTCGGGCCGAACCGCGCGACGCTGGAGAAACGCCTGCCGCACGCCGTGCGCGCCGCCGAGCAGCATCGGTTGAACACGGCCGCCGGGCAGAACGACATGTTCGGTGGCGGCGACGACCGGCCCGCCGCGGGCAGCTCCGACATACCGCCGGAGCCGGACTGGGACGACGAGACGCGCCTGACCGCGGAGAAGGAGACCCTCGGCCTGTACCTCTCGGGCCACCCGATCGACCGCTACGCCGACGAACTCGCGCGCTTCACCAGCGGCCGGCTCGCCGACCAGTGCGGCCGGCTCGAGAGCCTCGGGCGGCGCAAGAGCGAGGGCCAGAACGAGGTCTTCGCCGGCCTGGTCACGGCCTTCCGCACCAAGAACACGACCAGCGGCAAGATGGGCTTCGCCACCCTCGACGACAAGAGCGGGCGGGTCGAGGCGAAGCTCCGCCCCGAGCTGCTGCAGCGCCGCGGCGATCGCATCAAGCGCGACGGCGTGCTCGTCATCGAGGGCTCGCTCGAGGTCGACGACTTCAACGGCGGCTACCAGATCAACGCGCGCGAGCTCTACGGCATCGACGATGCCCGCGAGCGCTTCGCGCGCCAGCTCCGCCTGGCGGTCAACGCCAGTGCGGCCGGCAACGGCTTTATCGATCATCTGCGCGACACCCTGCGTCCGTTCCGCGAGGGCCACACCCCCATCGCGGTCGACTACCGCGGCGCCACGGCCACCGCGCGCCTCACCCTCGGCGAGGAATGGCAGGTTCACCCCACTGACGAGCTCCTCCAGCGCCTGCGCCAGCTCACGGGCGACAGCGGAGTGGAGGTCGAATACCGTTAGGGGCTGGCTGCCCGTGGGTTGATGGTTCTCGCCAAGGCGCCAAGTGCGCTAAGCGGCGCGAAGAAGTTTCGGGTTCACGCAGAGTCGCGGAGGGCGCGGAGAGGACGCGGTGAGCCTTGGGTTGTCGCGCGCTCGCCTTCGGCGGATGCGCGCCCGCGCGCACCGAGATACGCCGGCGTGCGCACTTCGCTGTCATGATCCTCCGCGCCCTTCGCGACTCTGCGTGAGGCCCAAATCCCTCCGCTCCCCGGCGTGGATAACGCACTGGTGTGCCTGTATCATCGCGGCCATTGCCACGGCCCGGGTGTGATTGCGCTCCCATGAACCCGAACTTCCTCGAATTCGAACAACCGATCGCCGAGCTCGAGGCGAAGATCGACGAGCTGCGCCACGTCAGCGCGGACCAGCATCCCGAGATCAACATCGGCGAGGAGATCCAGCGACTGCAGCAGAAGAGCGAGTCGCTGACCCGCAACGTCTTCTCGAAGCTCCGCCCCCAGCAGGTGGCCCAGCTCGCGCGCCATCCGCTGCGCCCGTATTCGCTCGACTACTTCGAGCGCGTGTTCGAGGATTTCACCGAGCTGCACGGCGACCGCGCCGACGGCGACGATCCGGCCATCGTGGGGGGTACCGCGCGCCTCGACGGTCGCCCCGTGATGGTCATCGGCCATCAAAAGGGCCGCGATACCAAGGAGAAGCTGCGGCGCAACTTCGGCATGCCGCGGCCCGAGGGCTATCGCAAGGCCCTGCGCCTGATGCGCATGGCCGAGAAGTTCGGCCTGCCGATCCTGACCTTCATCGACACGCCCGGCGCCTACCCGGGCGTGGGTGCCGAGGAACGCGGTCAGAGCGAGGCGATCGCGCGCAATCTGTACGCGATGGCCGAATTCCGTGTGCCCATCGTCGCGACCGTGGTGGGCGAGGGCGGCTCCGGCGGCGCGCTGGGGATCGGCGTCGGCGACCGGCTGATGATGCTCGAGTACACCACCTACTCGGTCATCTCGCCCGAGGGATGTGCGTCGATCCTGTGGAAGTCCTCGGACAAGGCAGCCGAGGCGGCCGAGGCCATGGGCATTACCTCGGCACGGCTGAAGGAGCTGGGCCTCGTCGACGAGATCGTCGGCGAACCGCTGGGCGGGGCGCATCGCGACTACGACGCAGCGGCCGAGCGCGTGCGCCAGGCGCTCACGGGTGCGCTCGAGCGCTTCGACGACACGGACGCGGACGGCCTCGTCGAGCAGCGCTACGAGCGGCTCACCAGTTACGGCCGCTACCGCGAGACCGGCTGATCGCGCCGGATCCGCGCGCATGACGGCCACCGCCGGGTCCGACCCAGGCGAGCGGCTCGCGGCGGCGCTCGAGGCCCATGCCCCCGAGCGTAGCGGAGTCGTCGTCGGGTTCAGCGGCGGTGCCGATTCCACCCTGCTGCTCCATCTCGCGGCCGAGCAGTTGCCGCGGCGCCGCGTGCGCGCCATCCATGTCCACCACGGCTGGCACGCGGACGCGGACGACTGGGCGCGGCATTGCCGCGCAGTGGCCCGGGCGGCCGGCGTGCGCTGCGCGGTCGTGCGCGTCGACGCGCGTGCCACGCAGGGCGAGGGCGCCGAGGCCGCCGCGCGCGAGGCCCGCTC
>CAYTWS010000309.1:0-3013 GCA_964442145.1 uncultured Ectothiorhodospiraceae bacterium
ATCGGCAACGAAAAGAGGGAAGGGCATCGCGCCCGCGGCCGGTTGGGCGCGGCCTCACTCGCCGCGCGCCACGCTCGGATCACCGGGTTCGGTAGGTGATACGCCCCTTCGACAGGTCGTACGGGGTCAGCTGGACCGTGACACGGTCGCCGGTGAGGATGCGGATGTAGTGCTTGCGCATCTTGCCGGAGATATGCGCGGTCACCACGTGGCCATTGTCCAGCTCCACGCGGAACATCGTGTTGGGCAGGGTGTCGATGACCGTGCCCTCCATCTCGATGTGGTCTTCTTTCGCCATCGGCTCTCCACGATCGGTTTCGGTGCGCACGCGCGGGCGGGCCCGCGCGGAGCGCGCTCATTATGGATGAAACGATTGTAATCGCAAGGGTTGACGCGGGCGCGCCGGGATCGCGCTCACTCGTTGCCGCCAAGGGTCGCCTCGACCTCGGCCGTCAATCGTTTCATGGCGATGAGGCTGTCCGGATTCAAAGAGATCGAGGTGATCCCCGCTCTCACCAGATGCTGGGTGATCTCGGGGAAGTCCGAGGGGGCCTGACCGCAGATTCCGACGTAGCAACCCCGGTGTCGGCAGCCGTCAATGGCCCGGTCGATGAGATCCAAGACGGCGGGGTCACGCTCGTCGGTCTCCGCCAGGGCCGCGGAATCGCGGTCGATCCCCAGGGTGAGCTGGGCCAGGTCATTGGAGCCGATGGAAAAGCCGTCGAAATGCGCCAGGAAGTCGGCGGCACGCAGGGCGTTGGTGGGCAGCTCGCACATCAGGTAGACGGCGAGCCCATCGCGGCCGCGCTCGAGGCCGTGGCGCTCGAGCTCGTCGAGGACCTTGCGCCCCTCATCGGGGGTGCGCACGAACGGCACCATCAGCTTGACGTTGTCGAAGCCCATGGTCTCGCGCACCTTCGCCAGGGCCGCGCACTCCAAGGCGAATGCCTCGGCGAAGTCGGGATGGTAGTAGCGCGAGGCCCCACGGAGGCCCAGCATCGGATTCTCTTCCTTGGGCTCGAACGGGGGGCCGCCGATCAACGAGGCGTACTCGTTCGATTTGAAGTCGGATAGCCGCACGATCACGGGCCGGGGGTGGAACGCTGCGGCGATCGTGCCGACGCCTTCGGCGATGCGGTCGACGAAGAACGCCCGCGGGTCCGCATAGCCGGCCGCGATCCGATCGATGTCGCGCTGGGTCTCGGCGTCGACACGGGCGTACTCGAGCAGGGCACGCGGGTGGATACCGATCATGTTGTTGATGATGAACTCGAGGCGTGCCAAGCCCACCCCATCGGCCGGCAGGAACGAGGCCTCGAAAGCGCCCTGGGGATTGCCCAGGTTGAGCATGAGCTGGGTACGCGTCGGCGACAGGTCGCTGGCGTCGAGGCGCTCGCTATGGAAGGCGAGGCGATTGGCGTAGACATAGCCCTGGTCGCCCTCGGCGCAGGAGATCGTCACGTCGTTGCCTTCTTCGAGCACCTCGGTGGCGTCGCCGCAGCCGACGATCGCGGGGATGCCCAGCTCACGCGCGATGATCGCGGCGTGGCAGGTGCGCCCGCCGCGGTTGGTCACGATCGCCGAGGCCCGCTTCATCACGGGCTCCCAGTCCGGATCCGTGATATCGGTGATCAACACCTCGCCATCGGCGAGGTCGTGCATGTGGGTCGCATCCAGGATGATGCGCGCGGGGCCCGCGGCGATGCGCCGACCGACACTCTTGCCTTGGGTGAGTACCGTGCCGGGCTCGTCGAGCCGGAAGGTCTCCTGGAATTGGACATCATCGACGCGGGATTGCACCGTCTCGGGCCGCGCCTGGACGATGAAGAGGTTCCCGTTGTCGCCGTCCTTGGCCCACTCGATGTCCATGGGCACGCTCTCGCCGCGCTTGTTGGAATAGTGCTGCTCGATACGCGTTGCATAGCGCGCCAGTGTGAGGACCTCGTCGTCGTCGATCGAGAACACGTCCTGATCGGCGGGCTTGACGGCCACGTTGCGCGTCGACTGGCCGCGGACGTTCTCCGCGGCGTAGATCATCTTCTGCTCCTTGCTGCCGATGCTGCGCTGTAGGATCGGTGAATAGCCGGCCTCGAGCTTGGGCTTGTGGACGTAGAACTCGTCCGGATTGACGGTCCCCTGGACGACGTTCTCACCCAAGCCGTAAGCGGATGTGATGAACACGACATCGCGGAAGCCGCTCTCGGTGTCGAGCGTGAACATGACGCCGGCGGAGGCGAGGTCGGCGCGCACCATCTTCTGGACGGTGACACCCAGTGCGACCTCCATGTGGTCGTAGCCGTGGTGCTGACGGTAGGCGATCGCCCGGTCGGTGAACAGCGATGAGAAGACCCAGCGTACGGTCGTGCTCAAGTGGCGCCGCCCACGGATGTTGAGGTAGCTGTCTTGCTGGCCGGCGAATGAGGCCTCGGGCAGGTCCTCGGCGGTCGCTGAGCTGCGCACGGCCACGTCGGGGTTGTGGCCGTACTCGTCGCTGAGCTCCTTGTACGCGCCGATGATGGCGTCGTTGAGATCTTGCGGCATCTCGCCGTGAACGATGCCGGCCCGGATGATCCCGCCGACGTCGGACAGGCGCCGGGTGTCGTTGGGATCGAGGCCGTCGAGCAGCCGAGTGATCTCGTCGCGCAGCCCGTTGTGCTCGAGGTAGTAGCGATAGGCCTCGGCCGTGACGGCGAAGCCATTGGGGACTTGTACGCCCAGCTGGCGTAGCTCGCGGTACATCTCCCCGAGCGAGGCACTCTTGCCCCCGACCGAGGCGACATCCTCATAGGTGATTTCCGCGAAACGCTTGATGTACGGCATCGAGCCTCCTGCCGAGAGCACGGGCGTAGCGGCCCCGGACTGCGAAACGATTCGCAAGAGCGTAACACCGCGAGCGCAGCGTGTGCGTGCGCCGGCATGCGATTGCAGGAGCGAATGGCTCCCTGGGTGGTGCGGTTTGGCCGGCGTTTGGCGGGGCCCAGCACCGGGCTGTATGCTTTGGCGCGCACCGACG
>CAYTWS010000310.1:0-2987 GCA_964442145.1 uncultured Ectothiorhodospiraceae bacterium
GCAGGTTGGATAGGCTCTTGGTGACGGCGTCGAAGTCCTCCGTCTTGCCGTCGCGGTCGAAGATGCGCCGCCGTGTGGTATCCAGATCGAACAGGATCTCGCGCTGGGCGGGGTCGCGCACCTGGCTCTGCACCCACCCGATCGCGCCCATGCGCTCGCCCCGGGTGACGGGCTCGACCCGGTGCAGCGTCGACGCCGGATACACGATCATCGAGCCGGCCGGCAGCTTGTAGCGTTGCTCGCCGGCAGTGGTGTCGATGACGAGCTCGCCGCCGTCGTAGTCCTCCGGATCCGACAGGAACAACGTGAACGAAACGTCGGTGCGCATCGGGCCGTCGGGCCCGGCCATGACGGCATCGTCGACATGGTTGCCGTAGGTCATGGCCTCGCTGTAGCGGCTGAAGCGGGCCGGCATGATGTGGCGCGGGCGCGCGGCCATTTGGAATAGCGCACTGCTCGCGATGGCGCCGTCGACCTCGGCGCGCAAACGCTGTACGACCGGGTCCCGCCCCGGCGCCTGCTGGTTTTGCTTGACCGTGCGCGCGTGCCAGCCCGCCGTCTCGCGGCCATCGCGGAACTCGACTTGGCCCAGCTCACCCCGGATGCGCGCAGCATCGTCCACGCCCACGACATCGGCGATGCAAATGATCACGGCGATCGCTCCTCTACGGCTCGTTGGGGTCTCAGCGAGGCCGCATCATACGGCAAATACGAATCACTTGCATTCGAGCCGACCCCGCGGCAGAGTAGCGCTTGGCACGGGCAGACCATCGCCCCGAACCGCCGTCAACGGAGGAGAGGATGAGCCAACAACGCACCAAGCTGTGGCTCGGTATCGGCGCCTGCGTAGTCGCCGGATCCAGCACAGCCGCCCCCGATGCCCCCGGCAGCAACGAGCTCGCCGACGAGCGCTCGGGCGTACCCGCCGTGGACGCCGATGCGATCGCGCAAGGCGGTGGCAGCGGCGCAGAAGGCGGCGAGGCGAGCCACGGAGGTGAAGGCGGCGAAGGCGGAGAGGGCGGCGCTGCCTTCAGCGCGTTCGCCGACGGCGGAGAGGGCGGCGAAGGAGGCGAAGGCGGCGAGGGCAGCGGCGCGCCTAGTGCCACCGACAGCCCCGGCGTTTTCTACAGCCGCCTCGCTTTGATCCTGGGCCAGCTCAGCGTCGCCGAGCAATTGCTCGACGCCGGCGCGAGCGATGCCGCCCGGCTACACATGCGCCGGCCGGTCCGGGCACAGCTCCCCGAGCTCGCAGCAGCGCTGGAGCAGCGCGGTCTCGGCGATCGCATTGAGCCCATTGAGCGCTTAGCGAGACACGCCGAGCGCGGCGACGCCGACGAAACCGCCCTGCGCGACGCCCTGCATGCGGCCCGCGAAGCGGTCAGCGAGGCCATGAACGGCGTCCAGCAAGCGCAGCAAGGCGATACCCGCTTCATCGCCGACGTTGTTATCTCCGTACTCAAACGGGCTCGCCATGAATACCAGCAAGCCGTTGCCGACGGCGAGCTCGTGTCGCCGGAAGCCTACCGTAATGGCTATGGCTACGTGCAGGCGGGCCACCAGCTCCTGGATGAGCACGCCGCCCATTTCGAGCAAGCCAATCAGGCCGCTTACCAGCAGATACGCCAACAATTCGAGGCCGCCATGGCGGCGTGGCCTTCGGCCACGGCGCCACAAACGCCAGCGATGTCCGTGTCCGAGCTCTACGGGCGGGTCTCGACCCTGGAGTTTACCGCGGGCCAATTCTGACGAACGCGTCTGGACCGGCCGCTATACCGGCGGCCGGTGCGGCCGTGCTACGGTCTCCACGACGCAAGCGGACGGCGGCGCATTGCCATGCGGACGAGCACACGGGCAACGACGGATCACGAAACCCACGCGGTCGTACGGGACTACTGCTCAGCGCTCGCGGCTCGGCTACAAGGTCGCCATCCCCGCGGTGGCCCGTTGGCTCGCCAGAACGGGCGCAATAGCGAGGCGGGATCGCGGACACAACGGCAATACCGGCGTATCAGCGCGGTACTCATCGGCCACGGCCTGCCCTATCTCAACGAGCACAAGCCCGCGTGCGACTATTCGCCAGCGCTACGCCAGGCGCTCGAGCAGTACATACGCAACAATGGGGGGCTGCTCGCGTTGATGGAGGGGGCGGTCGATGCACCGCCGAGTGGGTCCCCCTCCGCCAGCCAGCGCGATCTGGACGAAGTGTTTCGAGCGCCGCCACAGCCCGGCGACATCCCGGAAGCGCTGGCTGGAGAAGAGGATGTCGCACTACTCAGCGGCGTCGATTATCTGGGCCGCGAGCAGCGCAATCGGGCACTCGCCCGCGCCGGCGAGGCGTTCGTCATTGAGCTGGAGCAACGGCGACTGATCCAGGCGGGCTGTGACGTCTTCGCCGACCACGTCGAGCACGTCTCGGGCGAGTACAGCAAGGGCTTGGGGTACGACATCCACTCCTATGAGGTCGACGGCCGCGACCGCCTCATAGCGGTCAAGACGACACGCTTTCGCAAGGAGACGCCGTTCTACGTGGTCTCGAACGAGGTCGCGGTGTCGGCACGATATCGCGCCCGGTTCTGGCTCTATCGGGTGTATAACTTCCAAGAGACACCGTTCGTTTATCAGTTGAACGGCCCGCTTTCCGAGCGCTTCCATCTCAAGCCGCACGAGTATCGGGCCACGGTTCGCTAATGAACCGGCCCGGTACCCCCGTCGCGCCCGCTCGCGGCGCAGCTCACTGGCCAGTGGCCCATGCAGGACGCCATCGCTTGTCGGTTGAGCAAGGAAGACGCAGCGCTCGTTGGGCTAGCGCGCTCGCGGGCGAACGCCACCGACGTCGGCAACCTTTGCGGTCTCGCGACCGAATCATTCCCTCTTCGCGGGAGTCGGCCCGTCAACGCCAGCAGTGAGAGGAAACACCCCGGGATAGGAGAGGAGTGGTGGCGATGGCTGGACTTGAACCAGCGACACCAGCATTATGAATGCTGTGC
>CAYTWS010000311.1:0-2985 GCA_964442145.1 uncultured Ectothiorhodospiraceae bacterium
GTCGGGGACGATGCGGTCGACCGGCTTGATCATGAGATGCACATCGAGCTCGGCGGTGATACCGAAGTCACGCAGCGACTGGCACACCAGCGGCCCGATGGTCAGATTGGGCACGTAGTGGTTGTCCATGACGTCGACGTGGAGCATGTCCGCGCCGGCATCGAGGACGTCGCGGCATTCCTCACCGAGGCGCGCGAAGTCGGCCGCGAGGATCGAGGGGGCGATGCGGGGTGCGTGCGGGCCGGGCATGGTCGGGACTCCGGGGTAACGCGGACTCGCTGAGCGGGCGCTTACGAAACACGAATGGCGTATCCGAATCGATTCCGGTGCGCAATCATGGTATGCGCCCGCATCGCCGCTGCGCTGCGGCGACGCGGGCCTACGCGGCCTGTCGATCAATCGGCGGCCGCCGTGTCGGTTCGTAATCCGACCGCTGTGGCTCCTTGATTCGTCGCGCTGAAGCGCGGCCTACGAATTCGCCCTTCACCACGAAAGTGCTTTGAGCACCGGTGCGTAAGGCTAGCCGATCCGGGTTGCGCCAACCAACCATCGCGGTCATAGCGCCCCGCCGTCCGCTGACGCTCGGCTCGCGGCACCTATTCCCAGCGAAACAGCGCGGCCCCGGCGGCGAGCAAGGCCACCGCCGTGACGGCGAGGACGGCGAGGTTGGGCGCGATCTGGGCCAGCCCCGCGCCGTCGATCATCACCGCGCGCGCGGCCTCGATGATGTGGGTGAGCGGCAGGGCGCGCGCGAGCGACTGCAGCCACGGGTGTAGGCCCTCAACCGAGAACCACACCCCCGATAGGAACATCATGGGCCAGGTCATGAGGTTGATCAGGCCCCCGGCGAGCTCCTCGCTGGCCGTGCGCGTCGCGATGATCAGGCCGAGCGCGGTCAGGCAAGTCCCGCCGAGCACCAGGATCGCCAGCAGCAGCAATGCACTGCCGCGCAGCGGGAAGCCGATGAGGGCGTGGCTGCCGACGAAGATCGCCGAGGTGATCGCGACGATGATCAACAGCCGCGAGCCCAGCTGGGCGATGAGGAACTCGGCCGCGGACAGCGGCGTCGCCTTGAGCCGCTTGAGCACACCGTTCTTGCGATAGCGCACGATGACGAAGCCCACGCCGAAGAGTGCGGCGAACATCATGTTCATCGCCAGCAGCCCGGGCACGAGCCAATCGACGTAGCGGATGGTGCGCCCGGGCACCGCCTGGCGCTCGAAGCGCGCGTCGGTGCCGACGCTGGCGCGCAAGGCCTGCTCGAGGAAGTAGCCCTGGGGCGAGGCGTCGGAGACCCAGTAGCGCCGCTCGTCGAGATCGACCAGCAGGTCGAGCTTGTGGCGCCGGACCTTCTCGACCGCGGCCGCGCGGTCGTCGACGCCCGTGTAGCCGACGTATTCGATATCCAACGTCTCGGCCGCGCGCTCGGGGTCACCGAGCACGCCGATGGTCTGGCGCTCCGGACCCTGGCCCGAGAACGCGAAGGCGAAGCCGAAGACCACCGCCACCGGCAGCATGATGCTCCAGGCGAAGGTGGCGCGGTCGCGGTAGAACTCGCGATTGCGCGCGGCGAAGACGGCCAAGATGCGCTTGAGGCTCACGCGCGCAGCTCCTTACCGGTGAGCTCGAGGAAGAGATCTTCGAGCGTGCGCTCGCGGATGCGCATGCGCTCCATCGGCGTGGCGCTTTCCAGCAATGCCGCCAGGGCCGCGCGCACGTCGCGCGTGACGATCTCGACGCGATCGCCCGTGGCGACCCAGGTCCCCGGCAGCGCCGCCGCGTCGACGGCCAGGTCGGCCGCGGGGAGCTCGATGACGGTCTCGCCGAAGTGCTCGGCCAGCAGCGTCTGCGGGGCGCCGCGGGCGATGATGCGGCCGTGGTCGACGATCGCGAGGTCGTCGCACAGACGCGCGGCCTCCTCCATGTAGTGCGTCGTCAGCAGCACCGTCTTGCCCTGGCCGCGGATGCGCTCGACCAGCTCCCAGAAATTGCGCCGTGCCTGGGGGTCGAGCCCGGTGGTGGGCTCGTCGAGGAACACGATCTCGGGGTCGTTGACCAGGGCGATGGCGACGAGCAGGCGCTGGCGCTGGCCGCCGGAGACGCGGTTGCAGTAGCGGTCGAGATAGCCGCCCAGCGCGCACAGCTCGATGAGCTCATCGATGCCGAGGCTGCGCTCGTAGAAGCTGGCGAACAGCGTCAACGCCTCGCGCACCGTCATGAAGTCGGGCAGCGCGGTCTTCTGGAACTGGATGCCGGCGCGGGCGCGGAAGGCCGGGCCGCGCGGGGCGCCGTGGAAGCGCACCGTGCCGCCGGTCGCCGCGGCGATCCGCTCGAGGATCTCCACGATCGTCGTCTTGCCCGCGCCGTTGGGGCCCAGCAGGCCGAAGCAGGTCCCGGCCTCGAGCGCGAAGCTCACGCCGTCGACTGCGCGCACACCGGGGAAATCCTTGACCAGACCGTTGGCCGCGAGGATGGGGCTCATTCGGGGCGAGCCCGATCGCGGGCACTGGGCGTGATGGGATCGCTCGTCATGCGGGAGGCTCTCAATGCACCGGTGCGGCGACGCGCTTCCGGAGGGCGCTGATCGCGCGTAGCATGATCGCGCAACAGCGCCCGCGCGCGCCACAGGGAGCACTCCATGTCCGAATCGTCCGGCTCGATGAGCGAGCCGGTGGCCTCCGCCCAGCAAGCCCTCGCCGACATTGCCGCCTTCCTGCCGAACCTGGTCGCCGCCATCGCGCTGGGGCTTCTGGGGTGGTTCGTTGCGCGCTTCGCCCGCGTCGCGGTACGGCGGATCGGCACGACGCTGAACCACGGCATCGCCCGGTTGCCGATCCACAACTCGTCGCGCGTCAATCTCTCGCCGACCGTGCTCAAGATCCTGGGCGATTTCGCCTTTTGGCTGGTCGCGCTGTTGTTCCTCATCGGCGTGGCCTCGGTGCTGGAGATCGCCATCGTCAATGCCTGGCTCTCGCGCCTGGTGGA
>CAYTWS010000312.1:0-2964 GCA_964442145.1 uncultured Ectothiorhodospiraceae bacterium
GCTCGACGATCTCGCCGCCGCGCGAGCACGCGGCCACGACGCCCCCACTGTATGGATCCATGCCGGGCGCGCGCGCCGCGCCGGGCTGCTGCTGGGGCCGGACAACGTCTTCGGCGACGCACCCCCGCGCTACCGGGTGGGCCGGCTCGCCCTGACGAAGCCGCCCGAGCCGGCCGATCTCGAGCCGGCACCGGACGGGGCACCGCTGGGGCCGAGGTGGAGCGCACGCTACGAGAATCCGGCCGATCAAGCGGCGCGGCTCGAGGCATTGCGCCGCCACGGCGCCAGCGACTTCGCCGCTCGCATCGACGATCTGCTATCCCAGTTGCGCGCCCAGGGGGCCGAGGCGGTACTCGCCTCCACCATACGCCATCGCGAGCGCGGCTATCTCATGTATGGCGCATTCATCCTGAGCCGGGCGGCCAATCGTGACGCCGTCGAGCGGCGCGTGGCCAAGCTCGAGCGCCTCAACCGCGAATGGGGACTGGGCGTCCCGATCGAATGGCGCCACCCGCAGGGTTGGCGCACCACGGTCCGTCGAGCCGAGGCCATGGCCGACGCCTACAACGTGGTCTATGCCACCGAGTCCGGGGCGCGCTCGTCGCTGCACTACGAGGGCCGCGCCGCCGATTTCGTCGCCCTCGGCCTGCCGCGGCGGGTGACGCTGCGCTCGCCCGCGCGCGATGCGCGCCGCACGTTCGATCTGCGCGCGCCCGACGCCCCTCGCGATCTCAATCTGACGCCGTCCATGCTCCCATTGGTTGTACCCCTCTTCGGCGTGGGCTAAGTGCGCAGCGACTACCCGCTGTGGAGCGACGGGGCTTGGCATTGAGCGCAAGCCCGGGGCATCGATCCGTGTTGCCGGGCTTCCGCGGCCGAGGCGACGGAAGACGCCGTGCGGATGAGGGCACGCCAAGCGCGCAAAGATCACGGCGAAGTGTCGGGTAGCCCGTAGGCCCGCGTCGCGGGCGCGCACCAGCGCGCCAGCGATGCGGGCAAGCCGGCGGCGGTCACCGCGGCGCCCGCCTTGGCTGGCACCAAGACGGGCCTACTGGGCTCGCGGCCGCCGTGTCAGTCCGGTATCCCCTCCGGCAATGAGGCCATCATGGGCTAAAGCCCGTAGGCCCGCGTCGCCGGCGCGCGCCAGCGCCCCGGCGATGCGGGCAAGCCGGCGGCGGGCGACGCGAGTGCGGTCGACGCGGCGCCCGCCTTGGCTGACGCCAAGTCGGGCCTCTAATGTCCGTGTCAGTCCGGCATGCCCTCGAGGAACGAGCGCATCATGGGGTCGAAACGGGCCTCGTCGATGAGGAAGGCGTCGTGGCCTTGGATCGAGTCCAGGGCGTGGAAGGTCACATCGGCACCGGCGCGCTCGAGCATGTGGGCGAGCTCGCGCTGCTGCCACAGCGGGAACAGCCAATCGGTATACGCGCCGGCGACCAGGGCCCGGCGCGCATCCACCTGCGCCATCGCGGCCGCGGCGGTGCCACCGCCGTGCTCGGCCACGTCGAACAAGTCCATCGTTTGCGACAAATAGAGGTAGCAGTTGGCATCGAAGCGATCGACGAAGCGGGCGGCATTGGCCGCGAGGTAGGACTCGACCTGGAAGGTCATCTCGAACGGATACTGGGCCTCATCGGGCGCGGCGATGCGCTCGCGCCCGAAGCGCTCGAGCCATTCCTCGGCCGAGCGATATGTCATCATGCCGAGCTTGCGCGCCACCCGCATGCCCTCGACGGGCCCCGCCCCGGGCGCGTACTCGCCGCCCGCCCAGGCCGGATCGGCTCGGATCATATCGCGCTGGATCGAGCGCAAGGCGATCGAGAACGGGGTGGCGCTGGCGGCGGCCGACAGCGTGACGAGATCCCGATAGGTCCCCGGATACATCAGCGCGTACGCGAGCACATCCATGCCCCCCAGGGATGCGCCGGCGACCGTGTGGACGTGGTCGATGCCGAGCTGCCGGCACGCTTGGCGGGCGGCGGCGGCGATGTCCTCGACCGATAGCTTGGGGAAGCGCAGGCGATAGGGGTGGCCGGTCGCCGGGTCGGTCGAGGCGGGCCCGGTCGAGCCGAAACAACTGCCCAGCGAGTTGATGCAGATCACGAAGAAGCGATCGGTATCGATCGGCTTACCGGGGCCGATCATGAACTCCCACCAGCCCGTCGACGGGTCGTCGGCGCTGGAGGCCGCGTGGGCGCTGGGCGACATCCCCGTGAACAGGAGCAAGGCGTTGTCGCCGCGGCCGCTGAGCTGTCCCCAAGTCTCGTAGGCGATGGTCACCTCGGAGAGCTGGCCGCCGCGATACATCGCGAACGGCCCGTCGAGGGCGACAAAGCGGCGTGCATCCGACATCGATTCCCGACCCCCAGTGGCTGAGCGTGGTTGGCGCGAGGCGCAATCGTCCCAGAGTCGTCCGCCGCCGTCTAAGGCGCGGTGACGCCGTTCGCTCGTCGGGGGGCGTGGCCCGGTAGACGCAAGTGCGCAACGCTGCCAGTTTAGACAGCTTGGCCGCGAACTGGAGCCGCTATTGAGCCAAGCGCCCCACCCCCCGATCGCCGAGCAGCAACCCATCGAATCCGAGCACCACGGCGATCGCCGTGTCGACCCATACGCCTGGCTGCGTGCCGCCAATTGGCGTGAGGCCATGCAGGACCCCTCAAGACTACCCCAGGCGATCCGTGCCCATCTCGAGGCCGAGAATGCCTACACTGACGCGGTCATGGCGGACACGCGTGATCTGCGCGCGCGCCTGTTCGCCGAGCTGCGCGCCCGCATCCGCGAGGACGACGCCAGTGTCGCCCTGCCCGATGGCGCTTGGGCGTACTACGTACGCTACCGTGAGGGCGGCCAGCACCCGATCATCTGCCGCCGCCCGCGCGGCGACAGCGACGGCCCCGAGCTCATCCTCCTCGACGGCGATGCGCAAGCGAGCGGCCAGGCCTACTTCCGCATCGTCGACGCCGC
>CAYTWS010000313.1:0-1221 GCA_964442145.1 uncultured Ectothiorhodospiraceae bacterium
CTCAAGATCGTTCGCGGCCACTTGATCCCGGCCTTCGGAAAGCACCGGCTGGCCGACCTGCGGCGCCACCACGTGCGCGAGTGGGCCAACGTGCTCGACTGCTCGGTCAAGCGTATGCGCAACCTCATCAGCCCCCTGCGGGCTGCCCTGCAGCAGGCGACCGACGACGAGCTCATCGCGAGCAACCCAATCCGCGACTGGACGCCCCGGCGCCGTGGCGGCGGTCGCAAGCCCGACCACATCGACCCGCTGGACTCCACAGAGCGCGAGAAGATCCTGCGCCACGCCGGCGACCCGGGACGCAACGCGCTCGAGTTCGCGGTATGGACCGGCCTGCGCCCGAGTGAGCTCATCGCGCTGCAGTGGCGCGACATCGACTGGAATCGCGCCAAGGCGCTCGTCTGCCGCGCTATGACGCAAGCGGCTGACGAAGCGGACGGTTCCAAAACGGCCGCCGGATTCCGCGAGATCGATCTGCTCGAGCCTGGGCTGGGGGCGTTGCGGCGCCAGCTGGCTTGGTCGCGCATGCACTCGAGCGGCGTGGTCTTCCTGCATCCGCGCTACGGTGAGCCCTGGGCCGGCGACCAGGCATTCCGCAAATCGCTCTGGCAGCCCGCGGTGCGTAAGGCGGGCGTGCGCTACCGCTCGCCATACCAGCTCCGCCACGCCTACGCGAGCATGATGCTGAGCGCCGGCGAGCCGATCCCGTGGGTCTCCAGCCAGATGGGCCACGAGAGCCCGCAGGTCACGCTGCGAACCTACTACCGCTTGATCCCGGAGGCCGCGGGCAGCGCCGGCTCGGCGGCCGTTGCGCGGCTCGGTGGGGGCGACTCGGGCGACGACGAGGCGGGAACCCAGTAGGCTCGTGGGTCCGGATTCAGGCCACGTCGACTCGTACCTTGCTGATATTAGGGGCTGTTACGCGGGTTCGACCCCCCGTCTCCACCATTCATCCTTCCGATGGCGCCCATTTCGGGCGCATCACGGGATCGCTCACCAGCCCTCGCGCGGTCCGCGCGGTCGCCGTGCAGTCAAACGGGACCCCTTCGCTCACCGCATCGAAAGGCGTTCACAAGTCATTGATCGCCGCCCGTGCCTTGTCATCTCGGCGATACGCTCGCCACCGCTAGAACAGCCAGTAGAAAGCTTGTCAAGTTGACTTTCCGCCTGAATTCCCCGAAGTTAGGGGATGGCGTGCCCCGTTCCCCCGCTTGCGGGCGC
>CAYTWS010000313.1:1231-2958 GCA_964442145.1 uncultured Ectothiorhodospiraceae bacterium
GAACCGCGTGCCACGGCGTCGCCCGAGGCACGCGCATAGCGGGCGCCGGAATACACCGTCGGCCGGCTACTGACAACGCCACTGTCGCCGCACACAAAAGAACGACAGGCGCGGAGACCCATGATGCATGGCTCGACCCGCCTGCCGTGCGCACCGATCGGTGTCCTGCAGGGAATGCGGCCGAGTCAACGGGCGAAAGCCCATGGGAAACTGAGTGAGCGTACGCCTTTTCATCGAGAACCCACCGCCGTTCAAACAAGTCGAGCGTCGCCGACACAACAATGCCGAGACGGCGTTCGTCGACGGGTGTATGTCGGACGGTGAGGCCGTCGTCCGCCACTATCTGGCCGCCGGGCTGCAGCCGACCGGCTTCCACCAATCGGACCTGGACCCATTCGAGACCTCGGAGGTCCGCAGCGATGTGACCGCCGATCGCTTCGACACCTTCGAGTACGCGCAGTTCTTGCAGGAACGCCTGGGCGATCGGTTCCAAGGCGCTCTCGTGCCACACCACATCGGTGTCTACGAGCCGGCTGCCGAGCAGGTTGCCCGGGTCGAGGCGCTCTCCGAGCACGGCGTCAACAGCGTGGTGGTGGTGGGCAAGCCGCACGGGACGGCCCCCGACAATATGCCGTACAAGGCCGAGGTCGAGGACGTCCTCGGTGAGCTGGCGGCCTCTCCTCGGCTACACGGCTTCGAGCCCGGCGCCATCGCCATCCACTTGCGCCCCGACGAGCCCGAGCGCATCGCGCGCAAGTTCGAGGCAGCCGGCGGGCGGCGCCTGCGCGTCATGGGGCAGTTCCTGGACGAGGCCGATTCGCTGGTCGAGTTCCTCGGCCGGCTCGCCGAGACGTTCGAGTCGAGAGGGCTGGACTTGAGCGGGCTGGAATTCAACGTCGGTCTCGCGATATTCGGGCTAAAGAATCGCGCGTTCTACGCGCGCCTGCTGCGCAAGAACGCCCTCGCCTGTGAGCAGCGCTTCGCGCCCCTGCGCACCCGGCAGCAGCGATTGGACGAGTCGATCCGGATGAACCTGGAGTTCGCCGAGCGCGTGATGGAAGCGGGCCGGCGCCACGGCGTCGACATCGGCTTCAGCCTCCAGCCCCTGATCGAGTACCTGCCCACGGGGCGTTTCCATCCCGCGGTCGATGCCGTGGTGCGGCTGGCCAAGCAATTGGAGCGTCGCTACGGCGAGGCGGCGCTCGAGCGGTTCGCCCCGGCGGCCTGTTCCTGAAATCGAGTATCGCTATGTCTTTGACCAAGCTTCACCAGCGTCTCGCCCAGCGTATCGTCATCCTCGACGGCGGCATGGGCACCCAGATCCAGGCCCAGAAACTGGACGAGGCCGCATTCCGCGGCGAGCGCTTCACCGAGCACCCCGGCGAGCTGGCGGGCAACAACGATCTGCTCAACCTCACCCAGCCCGGCGTCATCGAGCGCCTGCACCGCGAGTATCTCGAGGCGGGTGCGGAGCTCGTCGAGACCAACACCTTCAACGCCAACCGGATCTCGCAGGCGGACTACGCCATGGAGGAGCGGGTCCGCGAGATCAACGTCGAGGGCGCACGCATCGCGCGCCACGCGGCGGATGCGGTGGCCACGGAGACCGGGCAACCGCGTTGGGTCGTGGGTGTGCTCGGGCCCACCAACCGCACGGCCTCGCTGTCGCCCGACGTCAACGACCCGAGCAAGCGCAACGTGCGCTTCGGCGAGCTCGTCGACGTCTA
>CAYTWS010000314.1:0-2589 GCA_964442145.1 uncultured Ectothiorhodospiraceae bacterium
AGGACGTGGAGCTCAGCCCCTGGGATGGCGGCGTGCAGGCGGTGGGCCCAGTCGAGGACCTGCCAGCGGTCGTCGGCGCCCCAGATGAGCTGGACCGGTCGCTCGCCCAGCTCGTGCAGGCGATTCGTGAGCTCGGCGGTATAGCGCGGATCGTAGTGCGCGACCTGGTGCTGGAAGAGGCTGGCCTGGCCGACCGGGCCGGCGATCATGTCCACGTACGCGGCCAGCGCCGCCTCGGGCATCGCCTCGGGGTCGCTGACGGTCGTCTTGATCCAGTCGCGAAAGTGCGCGCGGTGCTCGGCGTCGGGCACTCTCATCAGGTGCTCCAGGCCCGCCTTCATCTGCTCGCGCGTGCGCTCGGAGGGCCAGCTGTCGAAGCTCACACTGTCGATCAGCGTGAGGGTCCGCACGCGCTCGGGATAAAAGATCGCCAGGCGCTGGGCGACCGCGCCACCGATGTCGTGGGCAATCACATGGGCACCGGCGAGCCCCCACCGATCGAGCAGCGCGAGCAGGACGCCGACCTGGCCGGCGACCGAGGTATCGACCGCCGGATCCACGGGCCGCTCGGAGTGACCGAAGCCGAGCAGGTCGAACACGTGCACACGGCGCCCGGCGGCCGTGAGCTCGGGCACAACATTGCGCCAGATGTACGCGAACGACGGCGTGCCGTGGATGAGCACCAGGGGCGGGCCGTCGCCGTGCACGCCATGGGCGATGCGATGGCCGTCGACGATCGCGCTGTCGGGGGTCAGTAGCATCGTGTGGTCTCCTGCATGAGCCGCCACAGGTGATCGCGGCGCTGTATACCTCAACCGTGGCCGGCCCCGGCGAGGAAGCGCACCACGGCATCGGCGAAGCCGGCCGGCGCGTCCTCGGGCGCGAAGTGGCCGGCGCCGGGCAACAGCTCGCGGCGCGCGCCCGGTATCAACGCGGCCAGCTCGTCGGCCTTCCAGGCCGGCTCCCAGGCGTCCTCGGCGCCCCAAAGCACCAGCGTGGGCACGCTCACCCGCTCGAGGCGCTCGACCGCTGGTGCCGCCAGTCCTTCGTCGTAGCTCGCCACGGCCCGCCAGTAGGCGGCGACGCCGGCCTCGCCGCGCCACGGGCGCATGTACGACGCCAGCGCCTCCGGGTCCATCGGCCGGGTCACGGTGGTCTCGATGTGGCGTTGGATCATGGCCTCGGCGATGTGGCTAGGGATGCCGCGGAACACGCCGATATGGTCGCGGGCATGGCGCGAGAAGCCCGACACGAACGGCGGCACGAGGCCGGCGTCGGCGAGCACCAGCGGCCCCAGCTCGACACCCTCGAGCAGATGGGCACGCAGCGCGAGCACCGGGGCGATGTCATGGGCGACGACGGCCGGGCGCTCGACCCCCCAGCGCGCGAGCAGCTCGTCGAGGCGCCGCGCTTGCACGTCCCAGCTGACGTTGAGCTCGGGCCCGCGCGCGGAATCGCCGTAGCCCGGCCAATCGAAGACGTAGACGCTATATCGGCAGGCGAGGCGGCGGGCGACGTGGCGCCACAGATACGACCAGCTCGGCGTACCATGCAGCAGCACCACCGGCGGCCCGCTACCGAGGCGGTCCCAGGCGACCTCGACATCCCCGCTCAAGTAGAGTCGATTCGCGAGCGTCCAGTCGGTCATCAAGCCTCCGTGCCCGCACGCCTTGCCGGGTGCGCATTGAATTGAAAAAATATCATCTTCTTCGGTGTCCGTTTCGGGCCGCCCTGCTAGTGGTTTACTTTGCTTGCCGACGCGCCTCGCGACAACTGCACGTGGTTCAGCCAATGAGTGAATCAAACTCATCTTTTCGGTGGGCAGTGCAGGGGTGCCGCAATTCGGACGGCGGTTGGCGACTGAGGCGCCGCGGGCGCGGCATGCGCATGCGGGCCGGAGCGCACCGTAGGCGCTTGGTGCCAGCTAGAAATGGCCTAGTCGGAAGGCAGGCGTGTCCTGGGCGCGCTCAGGCGTGTGCATCGCGAGCGCGGCCCGGTGCAGTGCCGCGCGGGCGGCCAAGGTAGCGCCTTGGGGCGCCTACCGCCCCTCAAACCGTTGCGCGTATTCGCGGCCGCGGCGCGGTTCGAGAGCTTCAACCGGGCCGCCGAATCCCTGCACATTACCCCGTCGGCGGTGAGTCACCAAGTCAAGACGCTCGAGCGCTATCTCGGCACCGCCCTATTCCGGCGCTCGGTGCGCCAGGTGACGCTCACCGAGGCGGGCCGCCATTACCTGCCGCCGGTGCGCGATGCGCTCGAGCAGATCGCCACCGCCACCGAGCAGCTCCTGCGTGCGAATGCGTCGCCGGCGCTGACGGTGAGCACCGCACCGGCCTTCGCCGCCGGCTGGCTCGTACCCCGTCTTATGGCGTTCAATCTCGCCCACCCGGAGATCGATCTGCGCATCGATGCCTCTGTCCAAGTTATCGACCTCGATACCAGCGACGTCGACGCCTGCATCCGCTCGAGCGCCGCACCGATCTTCTCCGGTCTGCATGCACACTGCCTGCTCGGGGAAGAGCTCATCCCCGTTTGCAGCCCCGGCTATGCCACCGCCGTGGGGCTGGAGCGGCCCGCCGATCTGGCGCG